>JADFAM010000007.1 GCA_015665265.1 Flavobacterium sp. | reverse complement strand
GAGCTGTTACTGGAGCAATATCTCCGTATCCAACAGTAGTTAGTGTTACAATAGCCCAATACACACTTCTAGGAATGCTTGTAAATCCGTTTTCTGCTCCTTCAATCATGTACATAATAGTTCCTAAAATGATACAAAGAATTAATACAAATAATAAGAAGACTGCAATTTTTGCTCTACTAGATCTAAGTGCTAACAATAGTCTATTTGAGGCTCCAATGTATCGAGTTATCTTTAATATCCTAAATATCCGTAACAATCGCAAGGCTCTTAAAACAGCTAGATTGTGACTGTCTATTAATATTAAAGAAACATATTTTGGAATGGTAGACAGTAAATCTATAATACCATAGAAACTAAAAATATATTTCCAAGGTTTTTTTACAGTTACTATTCTTAACACGTATTCTAATGAAAATAAGATGGTGATTACCCATTCTGCAACATCCAAAAAATGACCGTATTTTTCATCAATACTTTGAACACTTTCAAGCATTACAAAAAGAATACTTGCTAGAATTGCAATTAATAAAATGACATCAAATAGTTTACCACCCCTTGTGTCTGCTTCATAAATAATTTCATGAAGTCTGTGTTTTAAAGATGGTTTATTTTTTACTTTCGAATTCAAATTATTGTTTTCTTGTACGACAATATACTACATTACAATCTTATTATTTTTGAAACACTATTATTATTCAAATAATTTTTCACAATAGATTTTGCTAACTCTTTGTTCTCTATGGGTGTTAAAATGGTTTTTAAAATTGAAATCTCTGTTTCTTGAAAAGATAAATTTGTAAAACCATAGCCAAAAACTTCATTTTCTTCAATCAAAACAATTCCATTTTCATCAACTTCTCTTCCTTTTAATTGCACAATGAAATCTGAATGAGCGAATTCATTTTTTGATTTTTTTTTCTTTTTTTTGAAATTATACTTTGGTTGTAAAGTTTCTAGTTCTGTGTGATATTTTAATCTAGTAAATAATTCATTTCCTGTGAACTGAAATGTTATTTTCTCCACTCTTTCTTGAATTTTTTGAGCTCTTTTTCCTTGTTTTAGAAATAGTTTATTTATTTCAAATTTTATATTGTGGCTTCTTCCAATAAAGATGACTTTTCCATCATCATTGTGTACATAAAAAACTCCCATTGCCTCTGGAGCAATCTCTAAAATAGAATTTAATTTATCTTTTACATTTCTGTTGTCAAAGTATTTGATTGAATTTTGTACAATCTCTTTCTTGTGGTCTTTATCTAACAATAATTTAAATAATTGAACTGTGGCAAGGGCATCACCTGTAGCTCTGTGCCTATCACTCATTGGTATACCTAAAGATTTACAAAGCTTTCCTAAGCTATAAGATTTTTCATCTTGTATTAATTTTCTACTCAATTCTACAGTGCAAATAGAATTTCTTTGATACTCATATCCTAATCTATCAAATTCAGTTTTTAAAATTCGGGTATCAAATTCTGCATTGTGTGCCACTAATATTGAGTCTTTTGTAATTTCAATAATTCGTTTAGCAACCTCGAAAAATTTAGGAGCATTTCTTAACATCTTATTGTTAATACCGGTAAGTTGTACAACAAATTCTTGAATTGGTTTTTCCGGATTTATAAGGCTAATGAACTGATCTATAACCGTATGTCCATCAAATTTATAGATGGCAATTTCTGTAATGCCTTCCTCATTAAATTTACCTCCAGTAGTTTCTATATCTAAAATTGCGTACAAATTTGTTTCTATGTTAAATAATTTCTAGCACCAAAAATAGAACTACCAACTCTAATCATGGTACTTCCGTTTTTGATAGCTAATTTGTAATCTCCACTCATTCCCATGGATAGTATTGAGAAATCTGGGTGTTGTTTTTTATGATGGTTGTATAATGTTTCTAATTCAGAAAATTCTTCATTTAAAATATTTTCATTTTTTGTAAAAGTTGCCATTCCCATAAAACCACAAATTTTTATATTAGTAAAGGTTTTTAGTTCTTCAGAGTACAAAATATCTGATATGTCCGCTGGCGTTAACCCAAATTTTGTTTCTTCTTTAGCTATTCTTACTTGTAATAAACAGTTAATCACTCTATCGTGTTTATGTGCTTGTTTATTTATTTCTTTTAACGTCTTTAAGCTATCTACGCCGTGAATTAAGTCTACAAAATGAGCCATATACTTCACTTTGTTTCGTTGAAGATGACCTATCATATGCCACTCTATATCTTTTGGTAGGGCTTCATGTTTTGTAACCATTTCCTGTATTTTATTTTCCCCAAAAACTCTCTGACCAGCTTCATATGCTTCAAGTAAATCTGCGATAGGTTTGGTTTTGGAAACAGCAACAAGAACAATTTTTTCTGAAATTGATGTTTTAATTTTTTCTAAATTATTTTTAATATAATTCATAATTAAAATTCATACATGGTTAAACCACTCCTTAATTTAGGTTCTATATAACTAGTCTTAGGTGGCATTATTAGTTGTGCATCAGCTATTTTTTTCATTTCATCAATCGTTATTGGTAACATCCCAAAACCAATTTCGAATTGACCATTATCAACTAAAGTTTTAATGGATAACATATCTAATTTATTGTTTCGATATCTTATTCTATCATTATTATCTAAGTTATCAATACCTAAGATAGGCTTTAAAATGGTTTTGTAAAGAATTTCTGCATCAAGTTTAGATAGTGCATCTTTATAAGTATAGGCACTTTTTCTTAGATATAATGAGTAAAACTTACCATCAAGATACATACTAAAATGATGTTTTTGAGAGGGTTTATAAAAATGTTCTCCTTTTTCTTCTATTCTGTAACTTTTATCTAATTCAATCAAAAATTCATCAATAGTTAATCCATTTAAATCTTTTACAAATCTATTAAATTCTGAAATTTTTAAATTTGATTCAGGAATAATATAACTCATGAAATAGTTATAGTTTTCTGTTCCGTTATGATGATTGTTTTCTTTTTGTAAATCTTTTTTTAATAGAGATGAAGATGCACTTCTGTGGTGTCCATCAGCTATGTATAGAGCCTCTTTTTTTTCAAAAAAAGAAGTAATTTCTCCTATGTGAATTTCATCATTAACTAACCATAAACGGTGTAGCTTTTTATCTGTTGTTGAAAATTCGTATTCTGGTCTTTTTTCTTGAATGGTTAGTAGCAGTTTGTTGAAATTTTCATCATCTTCATAGGTAAGTAATACTGGTTCCGCATTAAAACCAGTAGTTTTTAAATAGCTTTCAAATAATTCCTCTCTTTTTTTTATAGTTCCTTCATGCTTTTTTATACACCCGTTAATGTAGTCATCAACTGCTGTTGCAGCAATAATTCCACAAAATGAATTGTTAGCATCTGAACTTTCATAGATATAAAAGGAATCTGTCGTGTCTTTAATAAAAATTTTATTTTCTTTAAATTCTTCATATCTATTGTGAATCATTTGGAAGCGTTGCTCACCAGTAAATTCTTGATGATATTTATATCCAGGATTAATGATGTGTAAAAAAGTAAAAGGGTTAAACTCTAGTTTAGCATCCAACTCTTTATCTGTATATGCATCAAAAGATTTAGATGATACCAAAGCCACCTTATCTCTACTTGGTCTTACTGCCTTAAATGGTTTTACAATGGCCATTATTACTAGTTATTTTTCATCACAATTGCTTGAATTTATTATTAAATTCAATGATTGAAGTATTTTTTTATTCTTTTAATAACGCAATGATTTGTGTTGCCAATTCAGATCCTATTCTATCCTGAGCTTCAACTGTGGCAGCTCCTATGTGAGGTGTTAAAGATAATTCAGGATTCATTAGCAATTGTATTTCTGGTGAAGGCTCTTTTTCAAATACATCTAAGCCAGCAAATTTTACTTTTTTTTCTTCTATCGCTTTTATCAATGCAATTTCGTCTACTACACCACCTCTTGCGGCATTTATAATACCAACACCTGTTTTCATTTTTGAAATTTCTTTTGTGCCAATAACATAATTTTCTTGAACAGGTACATGCAAACTAATAAAGTCACTTTCTTTTAATAGGGTGTCTAAATCTGTTGTTTCAATTGTAATGGTAATTTTCTGACCATTAAAAAACGCTATAGATATTGGTGCACTCTCGGTGAAATGGTCTGTGGCTAGAACTTCCATTCCAAGACCAAGTGCTATCCTAGCTACCTCTTGGCCAATTCTTCCAAACCCTACGATCCCAATTTTTTTACCTCTAAGTTCAGAGCCTAAAGCATATGCTTTTTTCAAATCTTTGAATCGAGAATCTCCTTCTAAAGGCATTTCTCTGTTAGATTGATGTAGAAAACGAACCATTCCAAAAAGATGGGCAAAAACTAATTCTGCAACTGAACTGGAGGATGCTTTAGGAGTATTAATTACATGAATTCCTTGATCTATGGCATAGTTTACATCTATATTGTCCATTCCAACACCACCTCTTCCAATTAGTTTTATACTAGGGCATGCATCTATTAATTCCTGCCTTACTTGGGTAGCACTTCTAACTAAAATACCATCTATTTGATGTTTATTAATAAAATTTTCTAGTTGAACCTGTGCTACTTTTGTAGTTATTACCTCAAATCCATTACTTTGAAGGGCTTCTATACCACTTTGTGAAATTCCGTCGTTTGCTAATATTTTCATCTTATGCTCTTCTTTCTAATTCTTGCATAGTGTCCACAAGTGCTTGAACACTGTATAATGGTAATGCGTTATACATACTTGCTCTGTATCCACCAACACTTCTATGACCGTTTAATCCATTAATTCTAGCTTCTTTCCACATCCTGTCAAAAAGTTCTTTTAAAGACTCATCGTGTAATGAAAATGTAGCATTCATAAAACTTCTGTCTTCTTTAGCTACAATTCCCTTAAATATTGGATTTCTATCGATTTCTTTGTATAATAAATTAGCTTTCTTGTTGTTTACTTTTTCAATAAAAGAAATTCCCCCTAAATCTTTTAACCACTCTAATGTTAACATAGATACATAGATAGGAAATACAGCTGGTGTATTAAACATACTATCTTTACCTATGTGTACTTTATAATCTAACATAGAAGGGATTGTTCTTTGAACGTTACCAAGAATGTCTTCTTTTACAACAACTACGGTTGTACCAGCCGGTCCCATGTTTTTTTGAGCTCCAGCATATAGTAAATCAAATTTTGAAAAATCTAGTTGACGAGAAAAAATATCAGAACTCATATCACAGACTAGTGGTATATCCAATGATGGAAATTCTTTAATTTGAGTTCCGAAAATAGTATTGTTACTGGTGCAGTGAAAATAATCTGCATCTGAAGGGATGTTGTATTGTGTTGGGATATATGTGAAATTTTTATCTTTTGACGAGGCTACTTCTACCAATTCGCCAAATAGTTTTGCTTCTTTGATGGCTTTATCTGACCAAGTACCAGTATTTAGATAAGCAGCCTTTTTATTTAATAGGTTGTAGGCAGTCATTAAAAATTGAGTACTAGCACCACCATGAAGGAATAAAACTTGATATCCTTTATTTTCAAGTCCTAATAATTCTAAGGTAAGTAGTTTAGCATTTTCTATAACATCTACAAAAGGTTTGCTTCTGTGAGATATTTCAAGTAAAGAAAGATCATCATTATTAAAATCAATGACTGCTTTTGAAGCTTGTTGCAAAACCTCCTCGGGTAAGATGCATGGTCCGGCACTAAAGTTGTGTTTTTTCATTGTAACTATATTTTCAAATGGTAAATTTTCAAAATTTTAATCAATTTTTTGTCTTTATAAATTAAATTTTAGATAAAAATTCAATGGTATTGACTCCGTCTGCGTAGTCCCATAATTTTGGATGTTGTGTTTGACCAAATTTTACTTCATTTTCAATGAAGTTATTGGCTACAATGCATTGAATATTTTCAGATTCACTAAGAATTTTTAATTTTAAATCAGTTAAATTATCATAATATTCATAAAAAACAGTAGCTATGGGAGATGCAAAGTTTGTGTCTTCTTTAATCATTAAAAATCCATTTTCTAAAATAGAAAATTCACTCATTAAGTAGACTGCCTTGTTGTAGTCGTAATTATTGGCATATTTTGCATTATTTATAATAGGGTGGTAAGTATACATGCCTTTAAAAAATGCATCAAAATCATACCCTTTTGGCACGAATAATTTTGATACACTTCTACAGCCTAGACCAAAATATCTAAAAATATCTTCACTAAGGTTTTCTAAATCTTCTTTGGTTTCTTTTCCAGTTATTACGGCAACAGAATTTCTATTCTTACGTATTATAGATGGTTTGTTCTTAAAGTAATACTCAAAATATCGAGTTGTATTCGTGCTTCCAGTGGCTATTACAGCATCAAAGTTTTTTATTTTTTCTTCAGTAAAAGAGGTTTTTCCTTTTAAATTTTCTTCAACATACTCTAAGTATTTTGCCAAATATGGAATAAGATGCTTATCATTTGAAGATTGTTTTACTAGGACTGAATGCCCACATATTAATACAGACAAAAAATCATGAAAACCAACCAAAGGTATATTTCCAGCCATAACTATGGCAACAGTTTTTGATGATTTTTCAACTATATTCTCATTAGAAATCCATTGATTTAAATTTTTATGTGATAGGGCAGAGGTCCAATTATTTATAGAAAAAAGTATAGCTTCTTTAGTAAACCAACTGTTCTGTTCTTCTGCTAATTTTATTTGATGAATAAATCCATCAAAAAATAGATCATTGAATGGAACTGTTGATGATTTTTCAATTTTATTTGAAGAGAACTGACTTAAAAAATTACCTAATGCTACAAAAGCATCAATTCTATTTTGAATACTACTCATTATTTTTGGTTGCTACCTTTTTAGAGGTTATTTTTGCACTGCAAAGTTACACAAACTAAAGAGAATAAAAATGGCTATCATCATTACAGACGAATGTATAAATTGCGGGGCTTGTGAACCCGAATGCCCTAACACTGCTATTTATGAAGGTGCAGATGATTGGAAGTTTTCTGATGGGACTGATTTGACAGGAGATGTTATTTTACCTAATGGCAATGCTGTTAATTCTGATGAAGAACAGGAACCTATTTCTGATGAAATATATTATATAGTAGCAGATAAGTGTACAGAATGTGTTGGTTTTCACGAAGAGCCACAATGTGCTGCAGTTTGCCCAGTTGATTGTTGTGTGCCCGATGAAGATAATGTTGAGACTGAAGATGAACTTTTAGGTAAACAAAAATTTATGCATCAAGGCTAAAAGAAAGAAATTAGATCACTTTAAATCCCGAAAAATCGGGATTTTTTTTGTGATAAAACAATTATATTTGCAACCGAAATAATAAGATTTATGAAAGCTGGAATAGTAGGATTACCAAACGTTGGAAAATCAACGTTATTTAATTGTTTATCCAATGCGAAAGCACAAAGTGCTAATTTCCCATTTTGTACCATAGAACCAAATATTGGTGTAGTTAATGTACCAGACACTCGTTTGGAAAAATTAGAGGAATTAGTAAATCCAGAAAAAGTGATTCCTGCTACTGTAGAAATTGTAGATATCGCAGGCTTGGTCAAAGGAGCCAGTAAAGGTGAGGGGTTAGGAAATCAATTTTTAGCCAATATTCGTGAAACAGATGCTCTATTACATGTACTGAGATGTTTTGATAATGATAACATTATACATGTAGATACTTCAATTAATCCAGTTAGAGATAAAGAAACAATCGATATAGAGTTACAACTAAAAGATTTAGAAACTGTTCAGAAACGTTTAGAGCGTGTTAAAAGAACTGCAAAAACAGGAAATAAAGAAGCTCAGGCAGAATTAGTTGTTTTGTTAAAAATTGAAGAAACTTTATTACAAGGAATTTCTGTAAGAGCTATTGATTTTTCTGAAAAAGAGCAGGAATTTATTGCTCCATTACAGTTTATTACGTCAAAACCTGTTTTATACGTTTGTAATGTTGATGAAAATTCTGCAGTAACTGGAAATGGGTATGTAGACCAAGTAAAAGAGGCGGTAAAAAATGAAGATGCGGAAGTTATTGTTTTAGCTGTAGGAACAGAAGCAGATATTACAGAATTAGAGGATTACGACGAGCGTCAGTTATTCCTAGAAGATATAGGACTAGAAGAGGCAGGTGTTTCTCGTTTAATTCGTTCTGCTTACAAATTATTAAACCTTCAAACCTATTTTACTGCAGGTGTGAAGGAGGTAAGAGCTTGGACAATTCAAATTGGAGCTACCGGACCTCAAGCAGCTGGAGTTATCCATACTGATTTTGAAAAGGGTTTTATTCGAGCAGAAACCATCAGTTATGAAGATTATGTAACTTTTGGAACAGAAGCTAAGGTAAAAGAAGCTGGAAAAATGAGAGTAGAAGGAAAAGAATATGTTGTGCAAGACGGAGATGTGATGCACTTTAGATTTAATGTGTAGCTAAAGCATCTAGTATTACCTATTAATTAAGATCTATACTATATAAAAAAGCTTATTGCAATTTGTAATAGGCTTTTTTGAGTTCTATCCTTTATAAAAAGGTAATTTTATGATAGTAGCAGGGATTTGTTTTTTTCGGACTTGAATAAAAATTTCATTTCCTGATTTTGAAATTTCTTTAGGTACATATCCCATTCCAATCCCCTTACTTAAAGAGGGACTCATAGTACCCGAAGTAACCACACCAATTTGTTTTCCTTCAACATCTACAATAGCATAGTCTTGTCTTGGGATACCTCTTTCGGTAAGTTCAAAGGCAACTAATTTTTTAGTAATACCAGTTTCTTTTTGAGCTTTTAAATGATCTGAATTTACAAAATCTTTGGTGAATTTGGTAATCCATCCTAAACCTGCTTCTAAGGGAGATGTAGTATCATTAATGTCATTTCCATATAAACAATATCCCATTTCTAATCTAAGTGTATCTCGAGCAGCTAGGCCAATTGGCTTGATACCATAAGAAGCACCAGCCTCAAATACTTGTTCCCATAACTGTTCTACCTGATCATTTTTTACATAAATTTCAAACCCACCAGAACCTGTGTAGCCAGTTGCTGAAATAATAACATGTTCGATACCTGCGAAATCACCAATTTTAAATTTATAAAACGGGATTTCAGACAAATTAACTGAGGTTAAAGACTGCATAGCTTCAATGGCTTTGGGTCCTTGAATAGCTAATAAAGAATAATCATTAGATATATTTTTTAATGCTGCACCAATGCCTTTGTTGTATTTTTGAATCCAGTTCCAATCTTTTTCTATGTTAGATGCATTTACAACAAGGAGGTATGTTTGTTCTTTTATTCTGTAGCAAATTAAGTCATCAACTATTCCACCTATATCATTTGGGAAACAAGAATACTGAGCATCACCAATTGCTAATTTTGACACATCATTAGAGGTCACTTTTTGAAGTAAAGTTAGCGCTTCTGACCCCTCAACTAAAAACTCACCCATATGACTTACATCAAAAACACCAACAGCACTTCTAACAGATAAATGCTCTGCTGTTACTCCTTCATATTGAACAGGCATATTGTATCCTGCAAATGGAACCATTTTTGCACCTAAAGATTCGTGAATATGTGTTAATGCTGTATTTTTCATTAATGTATAATTTTGTGGCTGTAAAATTATTAATTAATATTCAATTAAAAAGATTTAATCTGACTTGTTTTCTGTTTCAATATAAAAGTTGTTATCTACTGAAAAACTGTTGATATTTTTATCTGACAAAAGCTTTTTCCAACGGCTAGTCGGTCTTATCCATTGCGAGGTAGAATTAATAAATACTTTTATAGGAATTGAAAAGCCATCTACCACGTTAGACCATTTGTATAGTAAATTATTGTTTTCTAGTTTATAGTTTAAAGCGGGGATTTTTATAGTTCTTAAATATTGATTAAAAAAGGGTTTCAAATCTATTTCAAAATACTTGTTTATGTAGTTTTCTATCTGTTGTGTTGTCACAGTTTGGTGATAAAAATCTTTATTTAGTCCTACTAATATTATTCGCCATTTTTCGTCATTGTCTATAATTTGACGTAGTGTATGTAACATATTAGCACCTTTGTAATACATGTCACTGGAGCCACTATTGTTTACATTGTAATTCCCGATAATAGGTTTATCATTTTGAATTTTTTTTCGTGTACCCGTTACATATTCATTACTAGCTTCTGTCCCAAAATGATAGTCTAAGAATAAATTTTCTGAATAGGCAGTAAAGCTCTCATGGATCCACATATCCGCGATGTCTATATTGGTAACGTTATTTGCAAACCACTCATGACCACTTTCATGAACGATAATAAAGTCAAATTTCAATCCCCAACCCGTTCCACTTAAATCGATTCCTTTGTAGCCATTTTGATATCCATTACCATAGGTTACAGAGCTCTGATGTTCCATGCCCAAATATGGAACTTCTACCAATTTATAACTGTCTTCATAAAAAGGATAAGGGCCAAACCAGTGCTCAAATGCTTCTAAAGTTCTTGAAACTTCCTTGAATTGTTTTTTTGCCTTTTCTAAATTATAGGATAAGACATAATAATCACAATCTAACACCCCTTTTTTTCCTTTATACTTTTCTGTAAAGTGAACATAATCACCAATATTTATATTAACCCCATAATTATTAATTGGGTTAACAACCTTCCAGGTAGTTGTGTTGGTTTTATTGGAGTTTTCTTTGGTCTGAATGAGTCTGCCATTTGCAACACTTATTAGATGTTTTGGAGCAGTAATACTTAACTCAATACCTTGGTCTGGTTCATCATACATGTGGTCTTTAGATGGCCACCAAATACTGGAGCCACCTCCTTGACAAGAAGTAGCTATAAAATCAGTTCCATTGTTATCTTTTACCCAAGTAAAACCATCATCCCATGGAGGATTGTTGCTAATTTTTGGAGCACCTTTAAAATGAATTTTAATTTCATTTATTGCTCCAATTTTTTGATTTTTTTCTAACTGAATATAATAAACATTACCATCTCGTTTATAGTTTAATTTTTTGTTATTTTCTATTACAGACATAATTTCCATGGGGGGTTGTAAATCAATCTGCATGAGTTGATTTTGATTCAAAACTTCATAGCGAATGAGATTACTCCCTTCAATACTTTTCGAGGAAGGAAATACTTTAAAGTCTAAATTATAGTGAAGTAAATCCCACCAAATTCTCTCAGGAGTAATACTACCTCTTAATGTGTCTTGTTTAGAAAAATTAGATTGTTGTGCTAAACCAGAAATTAAAGTTGTAAAAATCAATAGTAAGGAGATACATCTTCTCATAAATATTGTGTATAATATACTGCGCTAAGTTAATTAAAAATGAATAGTTTTGCTTTAAGCTAAAATAACTTTTAAGAGTTTGAATTTTGTAGATCACTTAATTTTTATCACTTATAATTTTTACAATAATGAGTAAAGAACAACCAAACAATCCGCTTCATGGAATAAAATTGGCCACTATGTTAGAGCAATTATATGTAGAGTATGGATGGGAAGAATTGGGTGACATTTTAAATATAAATGCTTTCAAGAACAATCCTACTTATAAATCTAGTTTAAAGTTCTTGAGAACGACTCCTTGGGCCAGAGCTAAAGTTGAAAAACTATATTTAAAAACAATGATAGATTAACTTGATATAATTTCCAAAACAAGTTCTTTTGTCAGTGGTTTGCCATTGGCAATTTCTTTTACTTTTTCAAAAGTAAAAACAAAATTACAGCCTTCTTTATAATGAGAACAACCGTATGCATTTTTACCTCTTAGTACAGCTCCTTTTTTACATTTTGGACAGGAGATTATTGAGGTTGATAGTGTTGAAATTTTCTTAGGTTCCAACTTGTATTTAAAGGCTTCATCAAAACGAATTATTCCCTCTACTTTTCCAAGTTCAGTTTTAAATCCTTTTAAATTGGTGGTAGATTTTTTATCTAATAACCTAAGTAGTTGATTTTCTGAAATTTTTTTACCTAAAAATTGAAAAGGCATCACAAAATCACAAGAATTATTGTAATTAGAACACCCAAAAGCTTTTGAACCTTTTAATAATTGTCCTGTATCGCATTTTGGACATTTTTTACTTGCAACTAGTTTTTTAGGAACTGCTTTTTTTTGTTTTGTTTTTTTATTGATTTGAGTATGAGATATTCTGACATTACTTTTA
This sequence comes from Flavobacterium sp., assembly GCA_015665265.1. GTDB lineage: Bacteria > Bacteroidota > Bacteroidia > Flavobacteriales > Flavobacteriaceae > Polaribacter. Next base: position 10,249 of record JADFAM010000007.1, on the reverse strand, counting down.
TTAGAACGAACCTCATAAACCAACTCATCAACCATTTTCTTCATGTTATTGATGAAAGTTCCCGCTTTAAACTCACCTCGTTCAATTTCTTTCAAACGCTTTTCCCAACGTCCAGTTAATTCAGCAGATTTTAATAATTCATTGTCAATTATATTTATTAGATCAATTCCTGTCTGAGTAGGTAATACCAACTTCTTTTTTCTCTCTATATATTTTCTTCTGAACAAGGTTTCTATAATACTTGCTCTAGTGGAAGGTCTCCCAATACCGTTTTCTTTCATTAATTCTCTCATTTCATCGTCATCTACTTGTTTTCCTGCGGTTTCCATGGCCCTTAATAAACTTGCTTCACTAAAGTTTCTAGGTGGTTTTGTTTCTTTTTCTATAAATGAAGGTTCGTGAGTTCCTTTTTCACCCTTTATAAAAGTGGGTAATATTGATTGTTGATTTAGTTCTTTTTTTATGGTATCCTCCTCTCTTTCAAAAACAATTCGCCAGCCTTTCGTCAAGATTTCTTTTCCGTTTGTTTTAAAGGGAACTTCAGCTGCTTTCGCTAGAATAGCTGTATTAGAAACCTCTGAATCTGGGTAAAATACTCCAATAAATCTTCGAGTTATGATATCATATACTTGTTGTTGATTGTATTGTAAATTTCCTTGAATTCCTGTAGGAATGATGGCGTGGTGATCTGTGACTTTTTTATCATCAAAAACACGTTTAGATTTCTTTATTTTACTTCCCAAAAGCTTTGTTGTTAGTTGATTGTAGTTAGTGAGCTTAGATAAAATTCCAGAAATCTTAGGATAGATATCATTAGGTAAAAAAGTAGTATCAACCCTAGGGTAGGTAACTACTTTCATTTCGTATAATTTTTGAACTATTTTTAAAGTTTCATCTGCAGAAAATCCAAACTTATTATTGCAATACACTTGTAGACCGGTTAAATCAAATAATTTTGGCGCGTATTCTTTTCCTTTCTTTTTGGTAACTGAAACAATTCCGAAATCAGATTTTTTTACTTTATCTGCTAATACTTGTCCATCTTCTTTTTTAAGAAAACGTCCGTCTTCATAATTAAAAAGTGTATTTCTGTAGCTAGTTTGAAGTTCCCAATACGGTTGAGGTTTAAAATTAGTAATTTCTTTAAAACGATTTACCAACATGGCCAGAGTAGGAGTTTGAACTCTTCCAACAGACAATACTTGCTTATAGCCTCCATATTTTACGGTATATAAACGTGTAGCATTTAACCCCAAAAGCCAATCTCCAATTGCCCTTGAAAAACCTGCATAGTATAAGTTGTCATAGTGTTCAGAGGGTCTCAAATTTTTAAATCCTTCGTTTATAGCTTCTTGAGTAAGTGATGAAATCCATAAACGTTTTACTTTTCCTTTATAGCCACATTGATTAATTACCCAACGCTGAATGAGTTCTCCTTCTGTTCCGGCATCACCACAATTAATAACAACGGTTGCTTTTTCAAATAAAGTCTTTATAATGCTGAATTGTTTTTTTATACCAGAATCATTAGTAACTTTTGTAGTAAAGCGTTCTGGCATCATGGGTAAATTATTTAAATCCCAGCTTTTCCAGTGAGGTTTATAATCTTTGGGTTCTAATAAGGTGCACAAATGTCCAAAAGTATAGGTAACAGCATAGCCGTTTCCCTCATAATAACCCTCTCTTTTTGAGTCAGCTCCCAATATTGTAGCAATTTCTCTTGCTACACTAGGTTTTTCAGCAATACAAACCTTCATCTATGGAATTAATAAATTTTGATTAATTGTACAGTCAAAATAATTTAAAAAATCACTTTTTCAAATGCGAATCTTTTTGCATTGTATTCAGTGAAGATAATACCGCAATATACATAACCTAATTTTTTCACTAAGTATTGCATTTCATGATTGTCTTCATGGGTGTCTATCTTTAAACTTCTAATATGTTGTTTGTTTAGTAGTTGATGAAACTCATTCAACATATGTGATGCTATTCCTTTTTTTCTGTGGTTTTTATGTATGGCTAATCTATGTATTACGCCATACTTTTCAGACTCTTTAATTTTCCATTCTCCATCAATAAGCTTGTAAGTTGGCTCAGGACGAATACTAAACATAGATGTGGCTATTACCTGATTCGCATCATTTATAAGTACATAACTTTCGTTATTAGCAATATCTTTTTCTATCTGTGATTTATTTGGATACCCATGCTGCCATTGATCTATTTCTTTCGATTTTAGATACACTTTTGCATCATTAATAATCTGCAAGATATTATGGATGTTTGAAATAGTAGAATGTTGTAATCTCATAAATTTATTTATTAAAATAAAAGTAATAAGATTAGTGCCTAAAATTCAATAATTTTTTGATTTTTTATAAGATCTTCAAAAGTTTCCCTTTCTCTAATTAAATAATCATCATTATTATAGATCATTACTTCAGCGGGTCTGTATCTTGAATTGTAATTTGATGCCATAGAAAAACAATAGGCACCAGCGTTTTCAAAACATAAGATATCACCTTCCGAAATTTCGCTTATCCTTCGGTTAGAACCAAACGTGTCTGTTTCACATATGTATCCCACCACAGAATAATATCTATCCCTTCCATTAGGGTTAGAGATATTTGTAATATGATGATACGAGTCATACATCATAGGTCTTATTAAATGGTTAAATCCGCTGTCTATACTAGCAAAAACAGTTGAAGTAGTTTGTTTTACAACATTTACTTTAGCTAGAAAGTATCCAGCTTTAGAAACTAAAAACTTTCCTGGCTCAAACATTAAGGTAATTTTTTTACCAAAATCTTTACAGAATGCATTAAATCTCTCCGTAAGTTGAAGACCTAGTTGCTCAATATCAGTAGAAATATCTCCTTCTTTGTATGGTACTTTAAAACCACTACCGAAATCAATAAAATCAATTGTTTTAAATTTTTTTGCCACATCAAATAAAATTTCTGTTGCTCGTAAAAAAGTATCAATATCTAAGATATCTGACCCAGTATGCATATGAATTCCATTTATATGCATCCCCGTATTTTCAACAACTCTTTTGATATGTGGCACTTGGTGAACAGAAATTCCAAATTTTGAATCTATATGTCCAACAGATATTTTACTATTTCCACCTGCCATAATATGAGGATTAATTCTAATACAAACTGGTATTTCAGGGTGTTTTTGACCAAATAATTCTAAAATTGAAAGATTATCTATATTAATTTGAACTCCTTTTTTAGCGACATTCTCTATCTCTTCCAACGAAACACCATTGGGAGTATAAATAATTTTTTCAGGAGCTACACCCACAGATAAAGCCAAGCTTACTTCTTGAATAGACACAGTATCTAGACCTGCTCCAATATTTTTGAAAAAACGCAATATATTTACATTAGACAATGCTTTTACTGCATAATTTAATTGTAACTTTTCTACTTTTTCAAAAGCATCTGTAATTCTTTTGTATTGAGAGGCAATAATATTAGTATCATACACATATAAAGGGCCACCGTATTTATTGGCTAAATCTAATAAATATTCTTTATTCATTTGGTCTAATTTAAAGTCAAAATTATAACAATAAGTTTTTTAAAAAGTATTTGTTTAAAAATACAACATATTGTTTTATTCTGTAGAATATTTACTGTTTCTGTCAGTGAAAAATCTGTTAATAACTAATGTACTTGACCATTTTAATTTTTGATGAGAAATCCTATTTTAGCAAGGCTACAAAAACAGTAGAAAGAATTTATGACTCAACAGACTAAGTATACAGAAGATAATATCCGCTCGTTAGATTGGAAAGAACATATTAGAATGAGACCTGGTATGTATATAGGAAAATTAGGTGATGGATCTTCTCCAGATGATGGAATTTATATTTTAGTCAAAGAAGTATTAGATAACTCTATTGACGAGTATGTAATGGGTGCTGGTAAGACTATTGAAATTTCTATTCAAGGCAGTAAGGTTTCAGTTAGAGATTATGGTAGAGGGATTCCATTGGGTAAAGTTGTTGATGTGGTTTCTAAAATGAATACTGGTGGTAAGTATGATTCTAAAGCTTTTAAAAAATCTGTAGGTTTAAATGGAGTTGGAACCAAAGCAGTCAATGCATTATCTTCTTTTTTTAGAGTAGAATCCAACAGAGACAATAAATCAGCTTCAGCTGAATTTGAACAAGGTAATTTAATTAATAAAGAATTATTAGAGGAATCTTCCAGAAGAAAAGGTACTAAGGTCTCTTTTATTCCAGATGAGGTTATCTTCAAAAAGTATAAATTTAGGAGCGAGTACGTTGCTAAAATGTTAAAAAACTACGTTTATCTTAATCCAGGATTGACGATTATTTTTAATGGCGAAAAATTCTTCTCAGAAAACGGATTGAAAGATCTGTTGGAGGATAATAATAATAAAGATGATATGTTATACCCAATCATTCATTTGAAGGGAAATGACATTGAAGTAGCAATAACTCACAGTAAAACTCAATATTCTGAAGAATACCATTCGTTTGTTAATGGACAACATACCACTCAAGGAGGAACTCATCAGTCTGCTTTTAGAGAGGCATTAGTTAGAACAGTCAGGGAGTTTTATGGTAAAAACTTTGAAGCATCAGACATCAGAAAATCTATCATATCGGCAATTGCTATTAAAGTGATGGAACCAGTTTTTGAAAGTCAGACAAAAACAAAATTAGGATCTACTGAAATGGGAGGTGGTTTGCCAACTGTAAGAACCTATATTAATGATTTTTTAAAAACACAGCTAGATAATTATTTACACAAGAACCCAGCTGTCTCAGAGAGTATTCAGAAAAAAATAGTACAGGCTGAAAAAGAACGAAAAGAGCTTTCAGGTATTCGAAAATTAGCTAGAGATAGAGCAAAAAAAGCCAGTTTACACAACAAGAAATTACGAGATTGTAGAGTCCATCTAGGAGATATTAAAAAGGAAGCACATCTAGAAACCACTTTATTTATTACTGAGGGAGATTCTGCTTCTGGATCCATTACAAAATCTAGAAATGTAAATACTCAAGCAGTCTTTAGTCTTAAAGGGAAACCATTAAATTCCTTTGGACTGTCTAAAAAAATTGTGTACGAAAATGAAGAGTTTAATTTATTACAAGCTGCATTAAATATTGAGGACGGACTAGAGGATCTTCGTTATAATAATATTGTAATTGCCACTGATGCAGATGTTGACGGAATGCACATCAGATTGCTATTAATCACCTTTTTTTTACAATTCTTTCCTGAGTTAATTAAAGAAGGACACTTGTATATTTTAGAAACGCCATTATTTAGAGTGAGAAATAAAAAGCAAACGTATTATTGTTATTCAGAAGAAGAAAAACGAAATGCCATAGAAAAATTGAAAGGGAAGCCCGAAATTACCAGATTTAAGGGACTTGGTGAAATTTCTCCTAATGAGTTTGTTCATTTTATTGGCGATGACATTCGATTAGATCCAGTAATGTTAGATAAAGAAATGTCTATCGATCAAATGTTGCAGTTTTACATGGGAAAAAACACTCCAGATAGACAAAAGTTTATTATTGAAAATTTAAAAGTTGAATTAGATATTGTTGAGGAAGTATAAAAGATGAGTGAAGAAATTAACGACTACGAAGAAGATAAAGAATCTGCAGATAATCATATCGATTCTAATGAATCTACAGAAACTATTACAAGAGTTACTGGGATGTACAAGGAGTGGTTCCTGGATTATGCCTCCTATGTAATTTTAGAAAGAGCAGTTCCTGGAATTAATGATGGTTTTAAGCCCGTTCAACGAAGAATCATGCATTCCATGAAAGACCTAGATGATGGTCGCTACAATAAAGTTGCTAATATAGTAGGTCATACCATGCAATATCACCCTCATGGTGATGCTTCTATTGCTGATGCTATGGTGCAAATGGGGCAAAAAGAATTGTTAATTGATATGCAGGGTAACTGGGGTAATATACTCACAGGAGACCGAGCTGCTGCCTCTCGTTATATTGAAGCTCGTTTATCTAAATTTGCCTTAGATGTTGTTTTTAACCCAAAAACTACTGAATGGCAAGCCTCTTATGACGGACGTAAAAAAGAACCCGTTAATTTGCCGGTTAAGTTTCCTTTGCTATTGGCTCAAGGAGCAGAAGGGATAGCTGTTGGATTATCTACTAAAATATTACCTCACAACTTCATAGAATTAATAGATGCCTCTATAAAATATTTAAAAGGAAGAAGTTTTAAAATTCTTCCAGATTTTCTGACTGGTGGGATTGCTGATTTTTCTAATTACAACGATGGTAAACGAGGAGGTAAAGTTCGCGTGAGAGCTAAAATTTCACAGTTAGATAAAAAAACGCTGGTAATTACAGAGATTCCTTTTGCTACAACAACGTCATCGCTAATAGACAGCATTTTAAAAGCTAACGATAAAGGTAAAATTAAAATCAAGAAAATTGAGGATAATACTGCTGCTAATGTTGAGATATTAGTTCATTTACCAGCGAATATATCTCCCGATAAAACTATAGATGCATTATATGCATTTACCAATTGTGAAAATTCAATATCTCCTTTGTGTTGTATTATCGAGGATCATAAACCCAAATTTATAGGGGTCTCTGAAATGCTCAAAAGTTCAACTGATTATACAGTTCATTTATTAAAAAGAGAACTTGAAATTCAACTTCATGAATTAGAGGAACAATGGCATTTTGCATCTTTAGAGCGAATTTTTATAGAAAACCGTATCTATCGAGACATAGAAGAAGAAGAAACATGGCAGGGTGTTATTAATGCAATAGACTTAGGATTAAAACCGCATGTTAAACACCTAAAACGAGCCATTACTGAGGAGGATATTGTTCGTTTAACTGAAATTAGAATTAAGAAAATTTCAAAATTTGATATCGATAAAGCGAAACAGTTTATAGAGGGTTTAGAAGAAAAAATAGCTCAAGTAAAGGAGTACTTAAATAACTTGATAACTTATGCGATAGATTATTTTAAACGTTTAAAAACTACTTACGGTAAAGACAAAGGACGAAAAACTGAAATAAGAAGTTTTGAGGATATTATTGCCACGAAAGTAGTTATTAGAAATACTAAGCTTTACGTAAATAGAGAAGAAGGTTTTGTAGGTACCTCTCTGCGAAAAAACGAGTATGTTACAGATTGTTCAGATATAGATGATATCATCGTTTTCAAGAAAGATGGAAAGATGATTGTTACTAAAGTAGCCTCTAAGACATTTGTGGGAAAAGATATTATTCATTTAGCAGTATTTAAAAAGAAAGACACTCGAACTGTTTATAACATGATGTACAGAGATGGTAAAGGAGGAGCTAGTTATATGAAACGTTTTTCCGTAACAGGAGTAACTCGTGATAAGGATTATGATCTTACTCCCGGAAAATCCAATACAATGGTTCACTATTTTACGGCTAATCCCAATGGAGAAGCTGAAGTTGTTACCGTTTTGTTACGCGCAGTTGGAAGTATAAAAAAATTAAAATGGGATATAGATTTTGCTGATTTAGCTGTAAAAGGAAGAGGAGTTAGAGGAAATACTATTACAAAATTTGCCATTAGAAAAGTTGAATTTAAATCTTCGGGAGTTTCTACATTAAAACCAAGAAAGATATGGTTTGATGATGCTGTACAAAGACTTAATGTAGACGCTAGAGGAGAACTATTGGGTGAGTTTAGAGCCGAAGACAAGATATTAATAGCTACTCAATCTGGAAAAATTAAAGCTGTAACGCCAGATTTACAGATGCATTTTGAGGATGATATGATTGTTCTTGAAAAATGGAAACCAAAAAAGCCAGTATCAGTTATATATTATGATGGTGAAAAAGAACGTTATTATGTAAAGCGTTTTTTAATTGAAACTGAAGAAAAGGAGGAAGTTTTTATATCTGAACATTCAAAATCACAACTAGAAATTATTGCTGTAGACTATAGACCTGTAGCTGAGGTTATTTTCTCTAAACGATCACTTGATAAAAAAGAAATAAACTTTGAGGGGTTTATTGCTGTAAAAGGAATAAAAGCACAAGGAAATCAACTCACTACCGATAAAATAAAACAAGTAAATTTATTGGCTTCTTTACCTTTTGAAGAACCGGAGGAACCGGAGGTTGAAGAAGTAGAAGTAGTAGAAGAGGAGGTGATTTCAACATCTGAAAAAATACATCCTTCAACTACAATAAATAGAGACACTACAGATGAAGAAAAAAGCGCTTCAGATGATGGGCAAATCACACTATTTTAATTAGTTTTTTAAATAAATTATAAACTATATGAAGCGTAAATACATCTTTCTTATCATTTCTATCATTGGCATCAGTTATACTTGGTTTTATAATATCCAATATTTTACGACTTATGAGGAGGCTTCCCTTGTTCATTTCTTTGAGTTGGCTCAATCTAATTTTGCAGGGAAATCTTTTGGTGCAGATTTAACTGTAGTTGTTTTAACTTTTTTTGTATGGTTTATTCCAGATGCAAGAAAATTAAAAGTAAAAGCTTGGTGGGTTATTATTCCCCTTACTTTTTTAATTGCAGTAGCATTTTCTTTTCCGTTTTACTTGTATTTAAGAGAATTAGCACTTGACAAAAAAGAATAAGATTTTATTATTTCATTTGCTCAAAAAATGTCAATTCATAATTTGGTAATAGTTCAGGGTTTGTAATTTTAATGATGTCTTGTAAAATTAAATCTGGCCTGGTTGGTCCTAATTCATAATACACAACCCCACCTGTAACTCCTCTTTTGGTGGAAGCCGTGTAGATATTATTGTTTTTAAAAGCAGTAAATTTCTTGTAATGAGGATTATTTTCAAGCAATTGTGTTTTACTAGAGAAATATCCTGGAGCAATCCAATACTCAGCATGCTGAGCCTTATCTAACACAGTTTCAAAGCTTAGCTGTAAGCTTCCTTTCCCTTTAGTGTCTTTCCAAAGATAATTTACATTGGCATCTAGTAAAAATTGAGAAACAAAACTTTCTCCCGCGGGTAAGCTCCAAATATCATTTCTCATGATCGCTCCTGAAAGTATGGAAGGGTATTTTGTATTTTCTTTTGCAATACGTTTAGCTGCTAAATAATCTATTTCAATGGTATTAAAAATACTATCAGCTAACCTTTCTTTGTTAAATAAAACCCCAAAAAATTTAATCCATTCTGCTCTTCCAAGGGGTGTTTCTTCACGCCAATCTCCATTTATAATCACTGGAATTCCATGCTTTTCTATTAAATTAAAGGTTTTATTATAATTATCCATAGTAAAACCAATAACTGCGTCTGGCTTTAATTCGAGTAAACTTTCAGTGTTTAATGCCGCTTCATTTCCTAACTCCTTAACAAACCCAGCATCTATTCTCTTTCGAGTTTTAGTTGAAGAAATATAGTCTGTATTTTGAAATCCAACCAAGGCTTTCTCTTCACTTAATAATTCTAGCATTGGAATATGTGTTGTAGAGGTAACCACTATTTTTTTAATGGGTGTGTTAATAACATTTAATTGATCATTAATCCCTTTTTTAATAATGTATTCAAAATTATTTGAGGTATTTGAATACGGATTTTTAATAATTAATTTTTTTTCATTCTTAGAGATTACAATATCAAATCCTTTTGCGTATTTTATAGTATTTTCTTGGTGTAGAGCAGTATTATTTATTTTTTTTGAAACTTCTTTTCTGCATGAAGCAACTAAAATAAAAATGAGAATAATACTAGAAAAATGATAGATTAAAGATTTCATTTTAATATACTTGATGGAGGATATAACTTTCAAAATGAATATGTTAGATGCTTTTTTTTACTTCATTTTTTAAAAATGCAACAGCAGTATCTGTAGCAGGTGCTTTTTTAGAATATTCTAAAAATACTTTTTCTCTAAAATCAGTTGCAGTATCAGAAGCATTAGAAACCTTTTTTAGGTTGTTAATTACAGCTATTTTGGTGGTAACAACTACATTCCAGCATTCATCAGAAATATACAATTGTTGCACCATATTATGTTGAAACTCTTGTTCTATACTAGCTAGCAATAATTGTAAATATGCCTCGGAAGAATCTCCTATTGGCTTTATGCGAACTAACATTTTAACAGGGTTTATGCGTTCACAGAATAACAATATGCGTTCGTAGGCTTGTAAACGAATGGGCAATGATTCTTTTTTCTTTTGTGCTAAAAGATCTAATTTCTTTTCATTGGTTTCTTGG
>JADFAM010000072.1 GCA_015665265.1 Flavobacterium sp. | reverse complement strand
TGTGTTATTCATAAGATTATATTTTTATCGTAATATTTTATATATTTTCAAATATAAAAAAAATAATGATTACTTGTTTTTTTATATTAATAGGCTAATTATTAAAATCTTCAAAAAAAGTAACGAGTTCTTTTTGATAGCCCGGTCTTAACACCTCTATCAAAACTAATTCTTCTGAACCCGCATTAAAAATCCTGACTCTAGTGTTGTTAGGGATCAAAAACCCTTTACTACTTGGTATTTTTTTAACACCTTCTTTAAATTCTAATCCAAGTACTCCACTTAAGACAATACCTCTTAATTCAAATTTAGCTTCAATAATTGGTTCAGTCCATCCTACTGGAGCATGCATTTTGTTTAAACCAATTTCATCTGAAATAGAATAATCAAAGAGATGTCTTTCTACGTTATCATTAATTATAATTTTTTTTGGTGTAATAATATGATCCTTATAAATTGCTTTTTTAGCTGTATTATTTCCCTTTTTATTAGGACTACAACCCATAAAAATCACAAATAGAATAAGTAAAATTTTGTTCATCTGTTTATACTTTTTAAATTCATTTAAAACTACATATTTCGTCTATATTGACCGCCTACTTCAAAAAGTGCAGTTGTTATTTGCCCTAGCGAACATACTTTGGTAGTATCCATAATTTTTTCAAATAAGTTTTCATTATTCATAGCTGCCTGTTGTAAAGATTTTAATTGAGTAGTAGCCTCATTTTTGTTAGCTTTATGTAATAATTCTTTAGTTTCTATCTGAAATTGCTTTTCTTCTTCTGTAGCTCTAATTACTTCAGATGGTAGAATTGTTGGAGAACCTTTTGAGCTTAAAAATGTATTGACACCAATAATCGGAAAATCTCCATTGTGTTTTAACGTCTCATAATACAAGCTTTCTTCTTGTATTTTAGATCGTTGATACATGGTTTCCATAGCTCCAAGAACACCACCTCTTTCAGTAATTCTATCAAATTCTTGTAACACTGCTTGTTCAACTAAATCGGTTAACTCTTCAATGATAAAAGACCCTTGAATTGGATTTTCATTCTTTGTCAATCCCAATTCTTTATTAATAATTAATTGGATAGCCATGGCTCTTCTTACAGAATCTTCTGTTGGAGTGGTAATAGCTTCATCATACGCATTGGTGTGTAAAGAATTACAATTGTCATAAATAGCATATAAAGCTTGAAGTGTAGTTCTAATATCGTTAAAGTCAATTTCTTGAGCATGAAGCGAACGCCCAGAAGTTTGAATATGATATTTGAGCATCTGTGCTCTTGAATTTGCGTTATATTTATGTTTTAATGCTTTTGCCCAAATTTTTCTAGCTACACGACCAATGACCGCGTATTCAGGATCTATTCCATTTGAAAAGAAAAAAGATAAGTTAGGCCCAAACTTATTGATATCCATACCTCTAGAAAGATAATATTCTATATAAGTAAATCCATTAGATAGCGTTAATGCCAATTGAGTAATTGGGTTGGCCCCAGCCTCTGCTATATGGTAACCAGAAATTGAAACAGAATAGAAATTACGAACTTGTTTTTTAATAAAATATTCTTGAACATCTCCCATAAGTCTTAATGCAAATTCTGTGGAGAAAATACACGTATTTTGCGCCTGGTCTTCTTTTAAAATATCTGCTTGTACAGTACCTCTAACTTGGGTTAAAGTTTCTGTTTTTATCTGTTCATAAACTTTGGTTGGTAACACCATGTCACCAGTAATCCCCAATAATAAAAGACCCAATCCGTTGTTGCCCTTTGGTAATTCTCCTCTGTATTTAGGTCTTTTTAATCCTTTTGAATCATAGGTTTCTTTAACTATAGATTCAACTTTTTTCTCTAACTTATTTTCTATAATATATTTTTCACAATTTTGATCTATAGCAGCATTCATGAAAAAACCTAATAACATTGGTGCTGGTCCATTAATAGTCATTGAAACTGAGGTCATGGGATTACTTAAGTCAAATCCAGAATACAATTTTTTAGCATCATCTAAACAACAAATTGAAACACCAGCATTTCCAATCTTACCATAAATATCAGGTCTATGTCCTGGGTCATTTCCATACAAGGTTACAGAATCAAAGGCAGTGGATAAGCGTTTTGCTTCTAGTCCAAGACTAACATAATGAAAACGTCTGTTGGTTCTCTCTGGACCACCCTCTCCGGCAAACATTCTCGTTGGGTCTTCTCCAGTTCGCTTAAAAGGATACAAACCTGCTGTAAAAGGAAATTCTCCTGGAACATTTTCTTGTAAGTTCCATCGTAATACATCTCCCCATGCTTCATATTTAGGGAGTGATATTTTTGGTATTTTAGAATGAGATAAAGTCTCACTATGAGTTTCTATATTAATATCTTTATTTCTTACTTTAAAAGTATAAATAGGATCTTTGTATCGCTCAATTTTATCATGCCAGCTTAGGATAATTTCCCAATTGTAGGGATCTAAATCCATTTTTATTTTTTCAAACTGATTGATTAATAATTTTATGAAAGGCAATTCATTTTTGGGGGTTTTGTCAAGAATGTTTTTATGATTTAAACCTGTTTTAGTTAGGGCCTCTTTTTGATTGATCGATAATGAATTTGTGCTGAGTACAGCGTCTATTGTTTTATAGATTCCAAATAATTTTTGAGCAACTTCTACTTGACTTCGTTCCTTTTTATCATAAGCTCTATTGTTTTCTGCTATTTCAGATAAATAACGAATTCGTGATGGTGGAATGATGAAAATCTTTTCAGACATTTCCTGAATTATTTCAATGGAAGAATTTAAATCTACCCCAGTTTTTTCTGCAAGCTTATTCATGATTGCTTTGTAAAGCGAATTCATGCCAGGATCGTTAAATTGAGAGGCTATAGTTCCAAAAACAGGTAGGTCATTCATGTGTATATGCCATAAATTATTATTACGCATATATTGTTTTTTTACATCACGAACGGCATCAAGAGCGCCACGTTTATCAAATTTATTAATAGCAACTAGATCCGCAAAGTCTAACATGTCTATTTTTTCTAGCTGAGTAGCCGCTCCAAATTCTGGAGTCATTACATATAGAGAAGTATCCGAATGCTCAATTATTTCTGTATCTGATTGCCCAATACCTGATGTTTCTAGAATAATTAAATCAAATTTTGAAGCTTTTAAAACCTCTATAGCTTCATTCACATGTTTAGATAAAGCTAAATTAGACTGACGAGTTGCTAAAGATCTCATATACACTCGACTGTTGTTAATAGCATTCATCCTAATTCGATCACCTAATAAGGCACCGCCTGTTTTCCGTTTAGAGGGATCTACAGAAATAAGTCCAATAGTTTTAGTTGGAAAATCAATTAAAAATCTTCTAACTAATTCATCAACCAAACTAGACTTTCCAGAACCGCCAGTTCCTGTAATTCCTAAAACAGGTGTTGTAGAATTTTTATTTTTTTTATGGATCTCTGATAAAGTTTTTTTTGAAATTTCAGGAAAATTTTCGGCAGATGAAATAATTCGAGCAATACTTCCAGCGTCTTGATTCTTTAAATGATTAATTTCATTAGTTAGAACTTTACCAATGGGGAAATCTGATTGTTTTACCAAATCATTAATCATTCCTTGTAGCCCCATTTCTCTTCCATCATCTGGTGAATATATTCGAGTAATGCCGTATGCCATTAAATCTTTAATTTCCTCGGGAAGTATTACACCACCTCCGCCACCAAAAATTTTTATATGACTTGCCTTTTTTTCTTTCAACAAGTCAAACATATATTTAAAATATTCATTATGGCCGCCTTGATAGGAGGTCATTGCAATAGCATTTACATCTTCTTGTATAGCACAATTTACTAAATCTTCAACACTTCTGTCGTGCCCCAAATGAATCACTTCAACACCGGTAGATTGAATAATTCTACGCATAATATTAATTGATGCATCATGTCCATCAAATAAAGAAGCTGCAGTTACAATTCTAACTTTATTGATAGGTTTGTAAGGAGTGATATTTTTCATTTTTTTAATGATAGTTTAATTTCAACTAAATACTTTTTACAAAATAATTATTGTTTATTATAAATATGTATTCAAATATGATATTATTCGCAAAAAAGATATGAATTTAGAATTGCAATTTACGAATTTTTCAAAAAATAGATATTTTTTTTAACGGTATAAAAAATAATCGTTTTAAAAATCAATTATATTTGTATATATAATTTTTTTTAATCTTTCAGGTACAAATGACATTCAAAGAGTTAATACAACAAGGTATACCAGATGTATTACCAGACAAAAGGGTCTATGAGTCTTCTATTAATCATGCTCCGAAAAGAAAAGATATATTATCTAAAGACGAGAAAGAGTTGGCATTAAGAAATGCATTACGTTATTTTGATGCGAAACATCATTCAGCTTTGTTACCAGAGTTTGCTAAAGAATTAGAAACATACGGTCGTATTTATATGTATCGGTTTCGTCCTTCTTATAGTATGTATGCAAGATCAATTTCTGAATATCCGGGTAAATGTGAGCAGGCTAAAGCTATTATGTTAATGATTCAGAATAATTTAGATAATGCTGTTGCTCAACACCCACATGAACTAATCACTTACGGAGGCAACGGAGCTGTTTTTCAAAATTGGGCTCAGTATTTATTGACGATGAAATACCTCTCTGAAATGACCTCTAAGCAAACGCTATCGATGTACTCTGGCCATCCTATGGGGTTGTTTCCCTCGAGTAAAAATTCACCAAGAGTAGTGGTAACCAATGGGTTAACAATACCCAATTATTCTCAGCCAGACGATTTAGAAAAAATGAATGCTCTAGGAGTTAGTCAATACGGACAAATGACCGCAGGGAGCTATATGTATATTGGTCCTCAAGGGATAGTTCATGGAACTACTATTACCGTTTTAAATGGTTTTCGAAAGATAGGAAAATCACCCAAAGGAAATTTATTTGTAACTGCTGGTTTGGGCGGAATGAGTGGTGCTCAACCTAAAGCAGGAAATATAGCTGGATGTATTACTGTATGTGCAGAGGTAAACTCTAAAATTACGCAAGTACGCTTAGATCAGGGTTGGATTGATGAAAAATTTACTGACCTCAATAAATTAGTAACTAGAGTAAGATTAGCAAAAGACAACAAAGAAATTGTGTCTCTTGCTTATTTAGGCAATATAGTAGATGTTTGGGAGAAGTTTGATATTGAAGATATTCATATAGATTTAGGTTCAGATCAAACCTCACTTCACAATCCTTGGGCAGGAGGGTATTATCCTTGTGATATTTCATTTGAAGATGCCAATAACATGATGGCTGAAAACCCAGTTTTATTCAAAGAAAAAGTACAAGAAACAATTAGAAGACATGCAAGGGCAATTAATAATCATACTGCCAAAGGAACTTATTTCTTTGATTACGGTAATGCTTTCTTACTAGAGGCTAGTAGAGCTGGAGCAGATATTATGGCAGAAAATGGCATCGATTTTAAATACCAAAGCTATGTGCAAGATATTATGGGACCTATGTGTTTTGATTATGGATTTGGCCCTTTTAGATGGGTTTGTGCTTCAGGAAAAACAGAAGATTTAGAAAAAACAGATCTCATAGCTTGTGAAGTTCTAGAAGAAATTAAGAAAAATTCTCCTCCAGAGATTCAACAGCAAATGGCTGATAATATTCAATGGATTAAAGGAGCGCAAGAAAATAAATTAGTAGTTGGCTCTCAGGCAAGAATTCTATACGCAGATGCAGAAGGAAGAATAAAAATTGCAAAAGCATTTAATAAAGCAATTAAAAAAGGAAAAATAGGTCCTGTAGTCTTAGGTAGAGATCATCATGATGTTTCGGGTACAGATTCACCTTACAGAGAAACATCAAATATTTATGATGGATCTAAGTTTACTGCAGATATGGCTATTCAAAATGTAATTGGAGATAGCTTTAGAGGAGCAACATGGGTTTCTGTCCACAACGGAGGTGGAGTTGGTTGGGGGGAAGTGATAAATGGTGGATTTGGCATGCTTATTGATGGTAGTAAAGAAGCCTCTAAAAGATTAAAGTCTATGCTTTTTTGGGATGTAAATAATGGTATAGCAAGAAGGAATTGGGCAAGAAATGATGAGGCAATTTTTGCTATCAAAAGAGCAATGAAAAATGAGAAAAAATTAAAAGTTACCATTCCTAATAAAGTAAACTCCTCATTATTTGATAACCTATAAAAATTAGTATTATGAAAATATTTAAATTAGTTGTTTTGTTGTTTTTGGGTATTATGTTCTCTTGCTCTACAGTAAGAGTTGTTTCAGATTATGATACTAAAGTAGATTTTTCAACCTATAGGACATTTGCTTTTTACAAAAAAGGAATTGATAAAGCCTCTGTTTCTGACCTTGATAAAAAAAGAATCATGCGTGCTATAGAAAATCAATTAGTTGAAAAAGGTTTCAGTAAATCTGAAAATCCAGATCTATTGATTAGTATTTTTACAAAATCAAGAGAACAGGTTAATGTAACGGATAATAATTTTAGATATGGTCTAGGTTGGGGATATAATCCATGGTTTTTTGGGAGTTCAAACTTTACTATTAATCAACATACAGAAGGGACTTTATTTATTGATTTTATAGATAAAAAGAATAATGAACTTATTTGGCAGGGAATTGGATCTGGCGCTATGAAGATAAGTAATATCGAAAAAAAAGAAGAACGGATTAATCAATTTGTCCAAAAAATTATTTCAACTTACCCACCAAGTTTAAATAAATAGCTAAGGCATGATTTTTTAATTTTAATAGTTATTTTATTCTATGCTATTGATTTTAGAGCAATACTATTACCAGCTATTTTTGTCTTATTTTTGTGTCATGTTTGGAAAAAAAACAGAACTTACTCAAGATGACTTTTACCTAAATGAACAAGGGTATAGAGTTTTTACAAAGAAATATCATACAAAAAGAGGGTACTGTTGCAAAAGTGGATGTAAGCATTGTCCATATGGATACAACAAAAATACAGATACATTCAATTAATTTTTCTTGTTTGGTATTTGTATAGGTAATTATTTATTATAATTTCAATCGTTATATTATTTTTGAAAAAAATTAAAATGCGTTACATTCTTCTTATTGTAGTTTCTTTTATCAACTTCTCTTTATTTTCTCAAAATATTGAAGATGATTTTGAGGGTAATGGTACTATTGATGCTTGGGTAGGTGATGACTGTAACCTTGATAGTTCTTATTCAAATCCTTATATTGAGGGACTAAATACCTCTACTAAGGTCTTGAAATATAATGACATAGGTGGACAATATGCAAATGTGCGTTTTGATACGAATCAGAATTTAGATTTATCATTAAAAAATTCATTTACGTTTAAAATTTATGTTCCTTCATCTGGTCTAACAGGTAACCAAACTAATAAAGTTTCTTTAAAACTTCAAAATGGTTCACTCCCTCAACCTTGGACTACACAAAGTGAAATCATTAAGAATATTTCTCTAAATGAATGGCAAGAAATTACTTTTGATTTTGAAAACGATAATTACATCAATTTAGACCCTTCTTCACCACCCCCAATAACTAGGACAGATTTTAATAGAGTGTTAATTCAAGTAAATGGAGAAGATAATTATGATCATGTTGAGGCTTTTGTTGATGATTTTATTTTTGAAGAATCAGAAGGTGATGATGATCCTATTTTTAATAATTTAGTTTGGTCAGATGAATTTAACTATTCAGGATCTGTAGATTCAAATAAATGGCATCATCAGGTTATCCCAATAATTAATGGTTCAGATTGGGCCAATGGAGAACAACAGCATTATACTAACCGAATATCAAACTCATATGTCAATAATGGATCATTAAAGATTAAGGCTATTAGAGAAAATTACACTTATAATAATGTTACCAAACTCTATACTTCAGCCAGATTAAATTCAAAGTTTGCATTCAAATATGGAAGGGTAGATGTTCGGGCTAAATTACCTGCTGAAGCCGGAACGTGGCCTGCTTTTTGGACATTGGGAGCCAATATTAATGAAATAGGAAATTATTTTGGAAATACGTATGGAAGTGTTGGTTGGCCAAATTGTGGAGAAATTGATATTATGGAGCAAAATGGATGGAATAAAACCAATCTTATAGGTCATCTCCATTATTCCAATTCCAACACTAATAGTTATCAAAACGAAGGAGGTACAACATATGTAGCTAATTCAAGTGGTGAATATCATATTTATTCACTGATTTGGACAGAGAACACTATTCAAATTTTATTGGATGATGTTGTTTTTTTTGAAAGAGAAAACACTCAAGAAATACCCTATGATAATCATCATTATTTATTACTTAATATAGCCATGGGAGGAAATTTAGGCGGAGCTATTCCAAGTAATTTTAACAACGCTACCATGGAGATAGATTATGTAAGAGTCTATGAGGAAAGTTCTTTGTCATCATCGAACTCAACTTTAAATGAACTCATCATTTATCCAAACCCTACAGAAAATAGTATAAAAGTGAAAGTTCCTCCAGATTTAATTGGAACAAATTTGAAAATTTATTCCTCATTAGGTCGAAAATTAGCTTCTTACACACTTTCTAGTACAGATTCTTTATTTGATATTTCTTCTTTTAAATCTGGAATTTATTTTTTAAGATTTGAATCTAAATTAGGTGTGTACACCAAAGAAATTATTAAAAAATAATTTTGGTATTAAAATGTCAGTTTAAAAATTCAATTAACCTAAGATTTTTGCCATTTGAGCTTGTAATTCAGTCGCTTTTATTGATGCCGCTTTTGCAAAATCAGCTTCTTTTGAAGCATATAGTATCCCTCGAGAAGAATTGATTAATAATCCAACTTGATTATTCATTCCGTATTTACAAACTTCTTGTAAATTTCCTCCTTGAGCTCCTACACCAGGAACCAATAAAAACGAATTAGGGATAATTTTTCTAATATCTGCTAAATAAGATGCTTTGGTAGCACCAACTACATACATTAAGTTTTCAGAGTTTTTCCAGCTTTTAGAAGTTTCTAATACTTTTTTATACACTTCTTTTCCATTAATTTCTTTTGTTTGAAAATCAAAAGCGCCAGTGTTAGAGGTAAGCGCTAATAAAATGGTGTGTTTGTTTTTGAAGGCCAAGAATGGTTCTACAGAATCTTTTCCCATGTAAGGAGCTACTGTTACACTGTCAAAAGATAAATCCTCAAAGAATGCTTTTGCATACATGCTAGAAGTATTACCAATATCTCCGCGTTTTGCATCAGCTATTGTAAAGATATCTGGATGATTTTGATTGATGTATTTAATAGTTTTTTCTAATGACTTCCATCCTTTAATTCCATAGGCTTCATAGAAAGCAGTGTTTGGTTTGTAAGCGACACATAAATGATGAGTGGCGTCAATAATTGCTTTGTTAAATTCAAAAATTGGATCTTCTCTTTCAAGAAGAAATGAAGGAATTTTATGTAGATCTACATCTAAACCAATACATAAAAATGATTTCTTTTTTTGAATTTGAGTTACAATTTCGTTAGTAGTCATCTGTCTATTTAAAAGTTAAACAAAGGTACATATTTTTAAGACTTTCTATTATCTTTGTTTAAGAGTCATTCTTCATGATACAATTTATTGGAAACAAGTTTTTTTATGGCATTTTAACACTATTGGGTGTTGTTACAGTTGTTTTTTTGCTTTTTAATGTATTGCCTGGGGATCCCGCTAGAATGATGCTAGATCAACGTGAAGATTCTGAACAATTAGAACGAATTCAAAAAAAATACGGTTTTGATAAACCGTTAACCACACAATATTTTTATTATTTAAATGATGTTTCACCATTATCTTTTCATTCAAATAATAAGGAGGATTTTACTTTTTTGAAAAAGGGTACATATTCGTATAAAAAACTCTTTTCTGTGGGAGGAATATCTCTAGTTCTAAAATATCCTTATTTGAGAGAATCTTTTCAGAAAAATGGGAAAAAAGTATCAGAAGTTGTTTTAGAAACTCTCCCCAATACCGCAATTTTAGCCCTTTTTTCTATTTCTATTGCTATCTTTCTTGGAATTATCTTTGGTATTTTTTCTGCCATCTATAAGGATACTTTTTTTGATAGAATTATCGCAATAGTTAGTACTTTTGGAATGAGTATTCCTTCATTTTTTTCTGCCATTTTATTCGCATGGTTGTTTGGTTTTGTATTAAAAGAATATACAGGGTTAGAAATGACAGGTAGTTTGTATGTTGTTGATGATTTTGGTGAGCATATTTACATTCAATGGAGAAATTTAGTTTTACCTGCTATAGTTTTAGGGATTAGACCATTAGCTGTTGTTATTCAGCTCATGAGAAATT
Source organism: Flavobacterium sp. (assembly GCA_015665265.1). GTDB lineage: Bacteria > Bacteroidota > Bacteroidia > Flavobacteriales > Flavobacteriaceae > Polaribacter. The sequence continues at coordinate 12,554 of JADFAM010000072.1, read as the reverse complement.
CATTGTTAGAAGTTTTAAACCTAGATTATATTAGAACTGCAAAGGCCAAAGGGTTAACAAACTATCAGGTAATAAAAAATCATGCACTAAAAAATTCTTTAAACCCAGTTATTACTGCTATTTCTGGTTGGTTTGCTTCGATGTTAGCTGGTGCTGTTTTTGTTGAATATATCTTCAATTGGAATGGTCTTGGAAAAGAAATTGTAAATGCATTAAATACATTGGACTTACCTGTAATAATGGGTAGTGTTTTGGTGATAGCCTCTTTGTTTATTATAATTAATATACTTGTAGATATTATTTATAGTTGGTTAGATCCCAGAATTAGACTTAAATAAATAGAATGAAAAAACTACATATAGTATTCCTATTTCTCATCATTGGTTGTCAAAGTCCTACTCGCTTTACAAAAGAAGCTTTAAATGAAAAATTTGTTAGTATCGCACAACAAGATGTAACCTTTCAAAATATTTTATTAAAACACCAAGGAAATAAAATTCTTATAGATATATGGGCTTCTTGGTGCAGAGATTGTATAGTTACTTTACCAGAACTAAAAAAATTACAACAAAAAAATCCTACAGTTCATTTTGTTTTTCTTTCACTAGATAAAAGCAAAGAGCGTTGGATTAGAGCCATAGATCGGTTGAAGATAAAAGGAGATCATTATTACATAGTAAAAGGTAAAAAAGGGGCATTTGGAAAGTTTTTAGGCTTGTGGTGGGTTCCTAGATATGTGGTGGTTGATGAATTTGGAGAAATTACATTATTTAAGGCAACAAAAATTACAGACAAAAACATTCTTAAAGCCCTTAAAATTAAGTAATTTAGCCGCTTTTAAAATTATAAAAATATGAGAAATAATATAGTTGCAGGAAATTGGAAAATGAATAATGATGCAACACAAACAACCACATTAATTAATGACTTAAATAAGGCTCTAGAGGAGGTTTCAGTTAATTGTAGAGTTCTAATTTCACCTACCTCTATTAATTTAACATCTGCTGTAGCTTTAACTCAAGATTCTGTAATTGAAGTTGCAGCTCAGAATATGCACCAAGCTAAAAATGGAGCTTTCACTGGAGAGATTTCTGCTGCTATGCTAAATGATGTGGGAGTAAAATCTGTAATTTTAGGTCATTCAGAAAGAAGAACCTACTTTGGTGAAGATGATCAAATCTTAACCGAGAAAGTAGCATCTGCTCTTGAAAATAATTTGGAAATAATTTTTTGTTTTGGTGAATCTTTACAAGATCGTAAATCAGAGAATCATTTTAAAGTTGTAGAGAGTCAATTAAAAAATGTAGTACTTTCTTTAAGCGCATCTTCATGGAAGCATATTGTATTAGCATATGAGCCTGTTTGGGCCATTGGAACAGGGGAAACTGCAAGTCCAGAACAAGCTCAAGAAATGCATGCATATATTAGAAGTTTATTGGTAAGGACCTATGGCACATCTGTTGCTGAAAATGTTTCTATTTTATACGGAGGAAGTGTAAAACCAACGAATGCCAGAGAAATTTTCTCTAAAGAAGATGTAGATGGCGGATTAATTGGAGGCGCTTCTTTGAAGGCATCAGACTTTACAGGAATTATCACTGCTTTTTAATTTTTTTTATTTTAATGGACTCCATTTATATAGCTTATGAATTTTCTGTAACCCCCAAGAATCCAGCTACTGAAATATTAATAGCTGAACTTGGTCATGTGGGTTTTGAAAGTTTTGTTGAAAACGATACTGGAGTAACTGCATATATTCAAAAACAGGAATGGAACTCGAATATTTTAGATGATTTGTATATTTTAGGCTCAGCTGAATTTAAAATTAAATATTCTCATTATGAAGTTATTCAAACCAATTGGAATAAAGAATGGGAGAAAAATTTTAATCCAATTCAAGTAGATGGGCTAGTTAGTGTTCGTGCTCCGTTTCATGAAAATCCTTCTTTGAAGTTTGATATAGTGATAGAGCCCAAAATGAGTTTTGGAACCGGTCATCATGAAACAACTCACATGATGATTCAACATTTATTAGCCCTAGATTTAGAAAATAAAAAAGTGTTAGATATGGGATGTGGTACAGGTATTTTAGCCATTTTTGCCGAAATGAAAGGTGCTCAGCCAACAGACGCAATAGATATTGATAGCTGGTGTTATCAAAATTCCATAGAGAATGTTCAAAGAAATGGTTGTAAGCACATTACTGTGTTAGAGGGCGATTCTTCTTTATTGAAAGGGAAAAAATATGATGTCATTATTGCCAATATCAATAGAAATATTTTACTTTCTGATATGAAAATATATACAGATTGTTTACATCAAGAAGGTATATTGTTACTAAGTGGTTTTTATAAAGATGACATCGCTATCATAGAAAGTGAAGTTGTTAAGCATGGGTTATTTTTTGACAAAATGATTCAAAGAAATAGTTGGGTAGCATTAAAATACTTGAAATAGAAAGGTTTTTTTGTAAATTTGAGATATGAGTACTAAAGAAAAAATTAAAGAAGAAGTAGTTGTTTTAGAGAAGGAAGTAAATCAACATCAGATCGTATTACATAATGATGAGGTAAATACATTTGATTTTGTAATTAATTCTTTAATTAATGTATGTGAACATACCGAAGAGCAAGCAGAACAATGTACTTGGTTGGTTCATTTTAAAGGAAAATGCACCGTAAAAACAGGAGAGCTTAAAGAGTTAGAGCCTCGTTGCTCTAAATTATTAAGCCTTGGACTTTCAGCAGAATTAGTATAAAATGGAAAATATATTTAGGTACTTTGATTTTTCACCCTTCATGAAAGATCAATCAAACGCTTTTAACGGAAATGAAATATCTTTCACAGAATTAAATTCTGAACACTTCTTAATTTTTGAAAAAGAGCAAGATATTTTTAATTTATATGTATCTAAATACTCAAAAAAATCAGATATTGGTAATAAACCGGCTGAAATTTTAGAACTTCTTGTTTCTGATTATGACAAGAGTAATCCAGAACATAGAATAGCCCTAAGAAGATATTTAGTTTAAAAAATAATTTTGCAATAATATTTAAATAAAAAACCAGAAAGCTTAAAACTCTTGTTTGATATACAGGTTTTGCTTTTAAAATATCAGGATAATTTCATAATCCTTATAAAGCTCCGCTTTGAAAATAGCACAAACAAAAAAACGCTCAAGCTAACTTGGCGTTTTTTTTAATTGTATTATTTATTCGTGACCATGACAGGATTCAAACCTGTAACCTCTTGAGCCGTAATCAAGTGCGCTATTCAGTTGCGCCACATGGCCAAATTCGGGTGCAAATATAGGAGTGTTTTTCTTATTTAGAAAGTCTAGACTGTCTTTTTTTATGAATTTATTTCTTTTTTAAAAGCATTCAGAATAGGTTCAGATTTTTCTAAATCTTTTTTAAGTATATATAATTCTACTGAATCCATTGTTGAACCAAAACCTGCTAACCTAGCAGATTCAGGATGGTTTTTTACCAATGAGACAATGTTGTTTTCTGCTAATAGGTTTCTTATACCATTAATGATAATTAGTGAACTTGTATATATTTTTAAGTATTCTGTTTTCATATTCGTAAATTTTAATCTAAAGAATTTAGTGTTACAAAACTTCTCCATCCAACTATAGCTAACTGAATTTTTGATGCTTTAGCAAGATCCAATCTTTTTTTTGTAAAAGAAGGAAGAATAGCTTTGTTAAGCTTTGCTAATAATTTAAAAATTTCTTTTTTCATTTGATATAGGTTCTTATTCAAATATAATGAAAATTAATAGTGTTATAATCGCATTACTTTTTTAAAGCAAGGAAGTCCATATTAATGTTATTTTCTTCTTTATAATTAATTTAGTGTAAATTCAATAGTTTCAGTTTCATGATAATTGTATTCTAGAATATTAAATATGATAAAATGAACAATGATAATTCAATAATTTTTAAGGCAAATGTGATCATGTTTTTTTTGTTTTTAAAGATTAATAATTAGTAATTCTAGAATTGTTTAATCAATATATGCTATTGAAATCATATCTAACAAGTAAAAACAATAGAAAAGATGTAATTAATTTTACATTTATTAGTATATTATATAATATAGTTAATATATGTAATGTATATTTATACGAATTTGTTTATAAATTTAATTAATTATCCTATTTACTATTTTATTATGTAATAAAATAAAGGCTTTTTTGGATAAATTTGTTTTAAAACCTCTCCTAAAACCTATTTTTTGATCAAATCCATCTTTTTTAATACTAGAAACGTATAAAAATGTATCTTCGTTCAAAAAAATAAAACATGAGTTTTTTTTTAATACTAATAGGCTTTATTTTATTAATCTTATAGGTTCTAATATTTTTAATATTCTTGCTGTTGTTGGAATTACTTCGTTAATTACACCAATAACTGCTAATGATCATGTAATCTACACTAATGATATCTATTGGATGTTATTGGTATCAATGGTGCTGCCAATTTTAGTTTTGCTACCAAAAAAAATGGAATTAAAAAGGAAAAGTGGTATGATCCTGTTATTACTTTACATGGTTTTCTTATACCAAACTATTAGATAAAAAAAAACCACAAAATACATTTTGTGGTTTTTGTGTAATTTACTAAAAATCTGTTAGCTAATATTAGCAGATTTCACAGTTTTTATAATTCTTCCTGCTATTTTATATGGGTCTCCATTAGATGCTGGTCTCCTGTCTTCTAGCCAACCTTTCCATCCTTTTTCAACGGTAATGATTGGAATTCTAATTGATGCACCTCTATCTGAAACTCCGTAAGAGAAGTCAGTTATAGCAGCAGTTTCATGGTCACCAGTTAAACGTTGATCATTAAACTCACCGTAAACAGCAATGTGTTCTTTAACTACTGGTCTAAATGCTTCACATATTTTCTCATATGTTTCTTTAGAACCACAAGTTCTTAGAACAGTATTAGAGAAGTTTGCATGCATACCAGAACCATTCCAATCTAAATCTTTTCCTAAAGGTTTTGGATGGTAATCTATGTAGTAACCATATTGCTCAGTTAATCTGTCTAATAAATAACGAGCAATCCATATTTCATCACCAGCTTTTTTTGCTCCTTTAGCAAATAATTGAAATTCCCACTGTCCAGAGGCAACTTCTTGATTGATTCCCTCAAAATTTAAACCAGCATCAATACATAAATCTGCATGCTTTTCAACTAAATCTCTTCCATGAGTATTTTTTCCTCCTACAGAGCAGTAATACATTCCTTGAGGTGCAGGATAACCTCCAATTGGAAAACCAAGAGGAAGTTGTGTTTTTGTATCCATAATAAAGTACTCTTGCTCAAAACCAAACCAAAAGTCATTATCCTCGTCTTCAATCGTAGCTCTACCATTAGACTTATGTGGAGTTCCGTCAGCATTTAAAACTTCTGTCATAACTAAAAATCCGTCTCTTCTTGCTGGATCAGGATAAATAGCAACAGGTTTTAATAAACAATCTGAAGAACCTCCAGATGCTTGTTTGGTTGATGAACCATCAAAAGACCATATTGGACAATCTTCTAATTTTCCGCTAAAATCATTTTCGACTTTAGTCTTGCTTCGCATGTTTTGAGTTGGATAGTAACCGTCTAACCAAATGTACTCTAATTTAGACTTGCTCATATTTAAATTTAGTGAGTTAATTTGCTTACAAATATATAACGAAATCAGGTTTCTAATCTTATAATATTAAGTGAAAATCAAGTTTTTTTTAAAACTTTATTCACAATTATTAAATTGCTAATAAAGAGCATATTAGAATTGTTTTTCTGTAAAAAAATGATCAAATTTTGAGAATTTAAAAACGTTTTTTTTAAACAAAAATTTACTACAACGATTTCGTTTTCAAAATTTATTACAAAAAAGAAAACAATCCGTACTTTTGTGCAAAATCCTTATTAAAAATGAGTCAAGAAGTTTCAAAAAGATATGCTCAAAGAGGTGTTTCGGCTTCCAAAGAAGACGTTCACAATGCTATAAAGAATATTGATAAAGGATTGTTTCCAAAATCATTTTGTAAAATAGTTCCAGATTATTTAACAAACGATGATGATTATTGTTTGGTCATGCATGCTGATGGTGCTGGTACAAAATCATCTCTAGCCTATATGTATTGGAAAGAAACTGGAGATTTATCGGTTTGGAAAGGGATAGCCCAAGATGCATTAATCATGAATATAGATGATTTACTTTGTGTAGGTGCTACAGATAATATTATGTTATCATCCACAATTGGTAGAAATAAAAGTAAAATACCTGGCGAAGTTTTATCGGCTATAATTAATGGTACAGAAGAGTTAATTGAAGAGTTGAAAAAGTTTGGTGTTACCATACATTCAACAGGAGGGGAAACCGCAGATGTAGGAGATTTAGTAAAAACAATCATCGTAGATTCTACAGTTACTGCTAGAGTAAAACGAACTGATATAATTGATAATTCAAACATAAAAGCTGGAGATGTACTAGTGGGTCTAGCATCTTTTGGTCAGTCTTCTTATGAAACTGAATATAATGGAGGCATGGGTTCTAATGGATTAACATCTGCTAGACATGATGTTTTTGATAAGTATTTAGCAAATAAATATCCTGAAAGTTTTGATGCTGCTGTGCCAGAGGATTTGGTATACTCAGGAGCTGTAAAATTAACAGATAAAATAGAAAACTCTCCACTAAATGCAGGAAAGTTAGTGTTGTCTCCAACAAGAACATATGCACCTATTATCAAAGAAATCTTATCAAAATATACTTCAGACTCCATTCACGGAATGATTCATTGTTCTGGTGGTGCACAAACAAAAATATTACACTTTATAGATAATTTGCATGTTGTTAAAGATAATATGTTTTCAGTACCACCCCTGTTTAAGCTAATTCAAAGTCAATCCAAAACAGATTGGAAAGAAATGTATCAGGTTTTTAATTGTGGGCACAGAATGGAAATTTACACCTCACCTGAAGTTGCAGAAGACATCATAAAGATTTCTAAATCATATCAAGTAGATGCAAAAATTATTGGTAGAGTGGAAGCCTCTGATGTTAAAAAATTAACGATTAAAAGTGATTATGGAGTTTTTGAGTATTAGTATTTAACGCTTCTTTTAAATCAATTAATCTCATAAAAATTGTAATTTAGCTACCAAAGAAAAGATACCTAATGTTAGATAAAATTAGAATTATTAAACAACGTTATGATGAAGTTTCTGATTTGATTATTCAGCCAGAAATCATCATGGATCAAAAACGATATGCTCATCTTAGTAAAGAGTATAAAGATTTAGGAACTGTTGTTAAAAGAGGAGAGGAGTATCAAACTTTATTAAATAATATAGAAGAAGCGAAAGAAATAATAGCCGACGGATCAGATTCTGAAATGGTTGAAATGGCCAAAATGGAAATGGATGAGGCCTCCAATCGTATTCCTGAATTAGAAGAAGAAATTAAATTTTTATTAATTCCAAAAGATCCAGAAGATTCTAAAAATGCTGTTGTAGAATTACGAGCAGGAACAGGTGGTGACGAGGCAAGTATTTTTGCAGGAGATTTATTTAGAATGTATACTAAATATTGTGAGGGCAGAGGGTGGAAAGTGTCTACAGTAGATTTCAGTGAAGGAACAAATGGAGGTTTTAAAGAAATACAGTTTGAAGTTTCAGGGAATGATGTGTATGGAACTTTAAAGTTTGAGGCTGGTGTTCATCGAGTTCAGCGAGTACCTCAAACAGAAACACAGGGTAGAGTTCACACTTCAGCAGCAACATGTATGGTGTTTCCAGAGGCTGAAGAATTTGATGTTGAAATCAATCCAAAAGAGGTAAGAATAGATTTTTTCTGTTCTTCAGGGCCAGGAGGGCAATCTGTAAATACAACCTACTCCGCAGTTCGTTTAACTCATATACCAACTGGTTTGGTTGCACAATGTCAAGATCAGAAATCGCAACATAAAAACAAAGAAAAAGCATTTAAAGTACTCCGTTCTCGTTTGTATGACATGGAATTGGCAAAGAAAAATGAGGCAGATGCTGCTAAAAGAGGCTCTATGGTTTCTTCAGGAGACCGCTCTGCAAAAATTAGAACCTATAATTACCCACAAGGTAGAGTAACAGACCATCGAATTGGACTAACATTATACGACTTGTCTAATATTGTAAATGGAGATATTCAAAAAATTATTGACGAACTCATGTTGGCTGAGAATACAGAAAAGTTAAAAGAGCTAGGAGATAGTATCTAACAATAAAAAAACTGAGTTCACTAGCTCTGTTTTTTATAAAACTAAAGAATTAACTATTAAACCCCTCGCTGTTTGTTAATTTCATCTTGTAATTGTCGTCTTAGCTTTTGATCTCTTACTAAAGATTTCTTCTTGTAAGAATTAAACTCTTCCTTAACTTTAGTCAGCTCATTTTTTGCTTGTGAGGTAATTTTAATTCCATCTTTAAGTTTATATGCAAAAAAACAAGTGAGGATAATCAATGTAAGAAAGATGCTCCAGATAATAATTTTGAAAGTGTTTTTTTTAAGTTTCAATCCACCAAAAGAAATTGTGTCTTTTTCTAGAATAGCTTTCGATAATTCAAGATCTTGTTCTAGGCGAATCTTACTAATATTATTAATTTCTTGTTCAAGTTTTAGACTTTTTTGACTCTCAATTTTAAATTTTTCATCAATGCTTTTAACAGAGTCTAGTGCATTATTTTTTAACTTTTGAAAAGTTGTCTTTCTAATAACCTTAAAATCTTTGTAAGAGCTCGATTTCCTGTATACTTGTTCAAACTGTTTTGATAAAGATAAGGTGTCATTTTCTGCTTTTTGTGAAAATGTGCTTACAGACATTAACAGATAAAAAATAAATAGATACAATGATTTCATAATTGATTTTTAAGGATGGTTTACTATAAAAAAAAACCCAAACTTTAAAGTTTGGGTTTTCCTTATAAGCGAATTTATAATTTATTTTACTTTCTCAACAATTGCCTTAAAAGCTTCTGGGTTGTTCATTGCTAAATCAGCTAAAACCTTTCGGTTTAGATCTATATTGTTAGCTTTTATTTTACCCATAAACTGAGAGTAAGACATTCCATGTAAACGAGCACCTGCATTGATACGCATAACCCACAATGAACGGAAGTTTCTCTTATTGTTTTTTCGGTCTCTGTAAGCATATGACATTGCTTTTTCAACCGCATTTTTTGCTACTGTATAGACATTTTTTCTACGTCCGAAGTAACCTTTTGCTGCCTTCAAGATTTTTTTTCTTCTTTTTCTTGAGGCTACTGAATTTACTGATCTTGGCATAATTTAAATTGTTTTTGTAGTAGGCGGTTTAAACAAACACTTTATTGAGCCTAACTCCATGGTTATTAATTAATTCCCTAAACAAAGCTTATTTTAAAGCTAATTGTTTTTTAATGTTTGGCTCATCAGACTTGTGTACTAAAGTATCATGAGTTAATTTAAGTTTACGTTTTTTAGACTTCTTTGTTAAGATGTGACTTTTAAACGCATGCTTTCTTTTGATTTTACCAGAACCAGTTAACTTAAAACGTTTCTTGGCACTAGATTTGGTTTTCATTTTAGGCATCTCTCCTTCGTTTTTATTTTCGCTTATTATCTTTTCTGCACTTCTGTACAGTATTTTTTATTTTACTTTTTTTGGAGCTATAAACATAATCATACGTTTACCCTCTAATTTTGGTAACTGCTCTACTTTACCGTATTCTTCTAATTCTTGAGCTAATTTTAATAAAAGAATCTGACCTTGTTCTTTAAAAATGATAGATCTACCTTTAAAAAACACAAATGCTTTTAATTTTGCTCCATCCTGTAAAAACTTTATAGCATGTTTCTTTTTAAATTCATAATCATGCTCATCTGTCTGCGGTCCAAAACGAATCTCTTTTATAATTACCTTAGTCGCTTTAGACTTCATGGCTTTGTCTCGTTTCTTCTGCTCGTACAAGAATTTTTGATAATCAATGATTTTACACACAGGAGGAACTGCTTTTGGTGATATTTCAACCAAATCTAACCCTAAATCTTTAGCCATTTGTTTGGCTGTTGCCAATGGATAAACATCTACATTAACATTGTCTCCTACGATCCTTACTTCATCAACATAACGTATTCTATCGTTAATTCTGTGTTGATCCTCTTTAATTACTCTTGCTGGTCCTCTAGACCTTTTTCTCCTGATTGCTATGACTTATAAATTTAATCCTGATTTAACAGGTGTTGTTACTAATTATGAAACGGTATTACTGTTTTCTCTATTTCTTTCTTTATTAAAGCAATAAAATCTTCAATGCTGTAAGTTCCTTTATCTCCCTCACCATGCCTTCTAACAGACACTGTTCCTTCATTTTCTTCTTTCTCACCAACAATGAGCATAAACGGTATCTTACTCACTTCTGCGTCTCTGATTTTTCTACCAGTTTTCTCACTCCTGTTATCTACGAGCGCGCGAATTTCGGAATTTTCCAACAAATGTAAAACTTTTTCGGTATATATTTGATATTTATCGCTGATTGGTAGGATGATAACTTGGTCTGGCATTAGCCATAAAGGGAAGTTTCCTCCTGTATGTTCTAGTAAAACAGCGATAAAACGTTCCATAGATCCAAAAGGAGCTCTATGGATCATAACGGGTCTATGAAGTTGATTATCTGCCCCTTTATAAGTTAAATCAAAACGTTCAGGTAGATTGTAGTCAACTTGGATAGTTCCAAGTTGCCAACTACGACCCAAAGCATCTTTAACCATAAAGTCCAATTTAGGACCATAAAAAGCAGCTTCACCTTCTTCAATTACATAATTTAATCCCTTATCTGAAGCGGCACTAATAATTGCATTTTCTGCAATATCCCATGTTTTTGGTTCCCCAATATATTTGTCAGGATTTTCTTTATCTCTTATCGATACTTGTGCAGTAAAATCCTCGAATCCAAGCGATCCAAAAACATATAAAACTAAGTCAATAACATTTTTAAATTCTTCGTCAAGTTGCTCTGGAGTACAAAATATATGAGCATCATCTTGAGTAAATCCTCTTACACGAGTTAAACCATGTAATTCTCCACTTTGTTCATATCTGTATACAGTACCAAATTCTGCAAAACGTTTAGGTAAATCTTTGTAAGAGTAAGGCTTAAAATTATATACTTCACAATGATGAGGACAGTTCATAGGCTTCAATAAAAACTCTTCATCCATTTTAGGAGTTTTTATGGATTGAAAGCTGTCTTCTCCATATTTTTCATAATGACCAGAAGTAACATACAAATCTTTTTGACCAATATGTGGTGTCATTACCATTTCATAGCCAGCCTTCTTTTGAGCTATTTTTAAGAAATCTTCCAATCTACTTCTAAGGGCTGCCCCTTTTGGCAGCCATAGAGGTAATCCTGCACCTACTCTTTGAGAGAAGGTAAATAATTCTAATTCTTTACCTAATTTTCTGTGGTCTCTCTTTTTAGCTTCTTCTAATAACTCTAGATATTCAGTAAGCATTTTTTGTTTAGGAAAAGAAATACCATACAAACGAGTTAGTTGATTATTCTTTTCATCTCCACGCCAGTAGGCTCCGGCTACATTCATTATTTTTACAGCTTTAATGATACCTGTATTAGGAATGTGTCCACCCCGGCATAAATCTGTAAAGTTGTTATGATCACAAAAGGTTATGTCACCATCAGTTAATCCTTCAATTAATTCTACTTTGTAAGAATTATCTTCTTTAACATACATAGACAATGCATCTGCTTTTGACACAGAACGCATTTTAAATTGATGTTTTCCTCTAGCTAATTCAAGAAACTTTTTTTCAATTTGTTGAAAATCTTTCTCTGAGATTATGTTTTCACCTAAATCTAAGTCATAATAAAAGCCATTTTCAATTGCAGGTCCTATGGTTAGTTTAGCTTTTGGATAAAATTCTAAAATTGTTTCTGCTAATACATGTGCTGATGAATGCCAAAATGCTTTTTTCCCTTCATCATCATTAAATGTATATAAGACTAAAGCTCCATCAATGGTTAATGGTGTGGTTGTTTCTACAGTTGTACCATTGTAGCTGGCAGAGATAATATTTCTCGCCAATCCTTCACTTATACTTCTAGCAACATCAAAAGGAGTGGAATTTGATTCAAATTCCTTAATACTTCCATCAGGTAAAGTAACTTTAATCATTATATATATATATGTATTAAAATAAAGGTGCAAAGATATCAGAAAAGTAAGATGAACACAATTAATTAAACAAAGTTTTTATGCCATCGAAATAAATCTTTTTTGTTTTAAATACATGATGGTTAAATAGTTACCAATTCTATAAAAATATTTCATTTATTTCTTGTGTTGAGGTTTAATAAAATAGTATCTTTGCGTCCCGTTTTGGGGGTATGAGTTTATAAGGTTTGTATCTATTTAGTTGATTGAATTCTTGGATTGCAAAAAGATTAAAAAAAACATTATTTTTTTCTTGTTGATTAGAAAATAGTTTTTACATTTGCAACCGCTTAGAA
>JADFAM010000042.1 GCA_015665265.1 Flavobacterium sp. | reverse complement strand
GCTGGTCATTGTAATGACCAATTAAGGTTTCGTTTCTAAAGGCTGCTATTTCTTGAAGTTTTGGATATTTTTTTATTTCTATTCGCCATCCTTGATCTTCGGTTAAATGCCAATGAAAAGTATTCATCTTAAGCCTAGCCATTAAGTCTATGTATTTTTTTATAAAATCTACAGAAAAAAAATGACGGCCTACATCTAAATGCATTCCTCTGTATTTAAATTGTGGTTCATCTTTAATGTTAATACAAGCTATTTTAAATGTGTTAGCGCTAGATGGTAAGGGAATTAGTTGAAGTAAACTCTGCACCGCATAAAATGCACCTTTAGCATATTTAGATTTTATGGTAATGTCATTTTTAGAGACGTCTAACTCATAACCTTCGTCATTGTTGATAGAGTCATCAATTTTAAAAGTAATTTTTTTGGAACTATTATTATTTGAAAACTCAAAATTGTAATTCTCTTTCAGATATAAATCGAAATAGTTTGATACTTCCAAAAGTTTGGGTTCAGAAACAATTGCAACGTCATTATTAAAAATAAAGGATCCATTTCCAATTTTTTGAGATAAGGGTTTAGGAATAATGGAAGGTTTAATTATTTCGTCTATTTCAGGACGGCATCCTGTTAATAATATAATTATTAAGAACTTTAAATAAAGATGTGTTTTCATTTAGTATATTGTGTTCGTAAAGTTAACAATCTATTTGAATGAGAATTAAATCGCATCAATTTTTGTTAATTTATTAATATTTCTAACTTCTGGCTGAATTCAGTAGTTGTTTGTCTAATTTAATTAGTTATGGATTAATTTCTTATGATTTTTAGGAATTAAACTCAACTCAAATTCGAATTAAAAATGAATATTAAAAAAGTTAAAATAGAAAAAATATATTTTCTTGTATTTTTTCTGATGTTAGGTGCTTGTAATAATCAGCTTGAATATAAAGAAAATTCTTTAATCAAGTATGTAGATCCTTTTATTGGTACAGGAGGTCATGGTCATACCTATCCTGGAGCCTCAATGCCATTTGGAATGATGCAATTAAGTCCAGATACTCGATTAGACGGATGGGACGGTTGTTCTGGATATCATTATTCTGATGATGAAATTTATGGTTTTTCTCACACACATCTTAGTGGAACTGGAGTATCTGATTATGGTGATATTTTATTAATGCCAACAAATCAAGCTATTTTAAATAATGGTGCTAATGGTGAAAAAGGATATAAATCTAAATTTTCTCATAAAAATGAAGTTGCACAGCCGGGATATTATAAAGTTCACTTGGAAGATACAAATATAGATGTAGAATTAACGGTTTCTAAAAGAAGTGGTATTCACAAATATGATTACCCTTCTTCAAAAAACCAAGTACTTATTTTAGATTTAGAGCATCGAGATCAATTGAATGATTTTAATATGTCTATTGTTAATGATAGGGAAGTAAAAGGGTTTAGGCATTCTAAAGCGTGGGCAACTAATCAATTCCTTTTTTATTATATAAAATTCTCTCATCCTATAAAAGATCCAGATAGACTCTATGAGGTGTCACCAACTAAAGAAAGTTTTGAGTTTATAAATCCAAATAATGAACCTGTTTATGTTAAAATTGGTATTTCTGCAGTAGATGAAATAGGTGCGAAACAAAATTTAGAACAAGAAATTGGAAAAAAGTCTTTTGAGGATGTTAAAAGAGAAGTACAGCAAAAATGGGAAAGTCAGTTACATAAAATAGTAGTTGAAGACATTAACCAAACCAATAAAGTTAATTTTTACACTGCAATGTATCATAGCATGCTTGCTCCAAATTTATATCAAGATGTAGATGGTAAATATCGAGGAATGGATTTAAAAATTCATGAAACCAATGATTTTAAGTACTACACTGTTTTTTCTCTATGGGATACGTACCGTGCAGCCCATCCTTTATATACCATTATAGAACAAGAGAGAACCAATGACTTTATTAATACCTTTTTAGCAAAATTTGATGAAGGAGGTATTATGCCTATTTGGGATTTGGCAGCCAATTATACGGGGTGTATGATAGGGTATCATGCAGTGCCTGTGATAGCAGATGCCTTTCTTAAAGGAATTCGTAATTATGACGAAAGTAAAGCTTTAAAAGCTATGAAACATTCTGCAACTAGAGACAAGCTAGGGCTAGATTCTTATAAAAATATTGGATTTATTCCAGTAGAAAAAGAATCAGAATCGGTTTCTAAAACATTAGAGTATGCGTACGATGACTGGACAATTGCTCAGATGGCCAATTCTATGGGTGAACAAGAAGATTATAAAACCTTTATGGAGCGATCTCAAAACTATATAAATGTATTTGATCCAACTACTAAGTTTATGAGAGGGAGATTTAGGAATACTTGGTTTGCACCCTTTGACCCTTATGAGGTAAACTTTAATTATACGGAGGCCAATTCTTGGCAATATAGTTTTTATGTTCCTCATGATATCACTGGCTTTATGAATTTATTAGGAGGTAAAGATCAGTTAGAAAAACAATTAGATAACCTATTTATTGCTGATGATAAAACTTCCGGTAGAGAACAAGCAGACATTACAGGATTAATAGGGCAATATGCTCATGGTAACGAACCTAGCCATCATATGGCCTACTTATATAATTTTGTAAACAAACCCCATAAAACCCAAGAAAAAACACGTCAGATTTTAACAGAATTATACACCAACTCACCAGATGGAATTTCTGGAAATGAAGATTGTGGTCAAATGAGTGCTTGGTATATTTTTTCTTCCTTAGGTTTTTATCCTGTTACTCCAGGATCTAATCAATATATTATTGGTAGTCCTTTGTTTGATAAAGCAACCATTCATTTAGAAGATGGAAAGTTATTTACTGTAGAAGCTAAAAACAACTCTTTTGAGAATAAATACATCAAAAATGTGCAGCTTAATAACAAGGCTTATCCGTTCTCTTATCTTAACCACAGCGATATTGTAAATGGTGGAAATTTAGTTTTTGAAATGACAGATAGTCCTACAAATTGGGGAACAAGTGATAATTTTATTCCTTCAACAGAAATTAAAGATCATAAAATAATTCCTGCACCTTTTATCAAAAAAGGAGATATTGTTTTTAAGGGTAGTACATTGGTAGAATTAGCATGTGCTGATAAAACTGCTGATGTATTTTTTAGATTAGGTCTTGAAGGAGTTTATAAAAAATATACTGAACCTTTTACAGTAGACCAATTTATTAACCTTTCTGTTTATGCTCAAAATGGAAATAAAAAAAGTGCTGTTATCTCAACTGATTTTTATAAAAAAGACCCAAACCTTAAAATTCAGTTATATACAGAATATGAAAATCAATACAATGCTGGAGGAAATGATGCCCTTATTGATGGAATTTTAGGAACAGAAGATTTTAGAACAGGAACTTGGCAAGGGTATTCTGATACAGATGTCCATGCTATTGTTGATTTAGGGAAAGTAAAGCTAATAAATAATGTAAAAATATCATTTTTAAGAGATCAGCGATCTTGGATATTTTTACCTAAAGATTTAAAAATAGCTACTTCTTTAGATGGGGTTAATTTCAAGAATTATAAAGATTGGAAATTTAAATCCCCTACAAATACAGACGATATAAAAATTGAAACCATTGACTTTTCTAAATCAACAAAAGCTAGGTATATAAAAGTTATGGCAAAAAATTATGGTGATGTCCCAAAATGGCATATAGGAGCCCCTTTTGACGGAAAAGCCTGGATATTTGTAGATGAAATTCAAATTAAATAGTAAAAAATGAAAAGAAGAAACTTCCTTCAAAAAGCATCGTTGTCTACTATCGGGGTTGTAGCATCAGCTTCTGTAGTTGCATGCAATACAGACAAAGAAAAAAACAACTCTGGAAGAATTGTCAATTCAACTAGTGTAAAACCCATAGTAATCGCCACGTGGAATGTACCAAATGCAACAGCCAAAGCATGGGAGGTTTTGCATAATAGAGGAACTTCTTTAGATGCGGTAGAACAAGGATGCATGATAGAAGAAGCGGATGTAAAAAATTCATCTGTTGGTAAAGGTGGATTGCCAGATCGAGACGGAAATGTGACCTTAGATGCTTGCATTATGGATAAAGATGGAAATTATGGTGCAGTGATGTGTGTTCAAAACATTATACATGTAATTTCTCTAGCCAGAAAAGTTATGGAGGGAACTCCTCATGTAATTCTTGCTGGAGAAGGTGCTGAAAAATTTGGGTATGATCTAGGTTTTAAAAAAGAGAACTTATTAACTGAATCCTCAAAAAAAGCATGGAAAAAATGGAAAAAAACCTCAGATTATAAACCTATTATTAATATAGAAAATCATGACACTATAGGAATGCTAGCAATAGATATAAATGGAGATATTTCTGGTGCTTGCACCACAAGTGGTCTTTCCTATAAAATGGCTGGTAGAGTAGGAGATTCACCTATTATTGGTTCAGGTTTATTTATAGATAATGAAGTAGGAGGTGCCACTGCTACAGGTATGGGTGAAGAGGTGCTAAAAACAGTAGGTAGTTTTTTAATTGTTGAACTGATGCGTCAGGGAAAAACACCGCAAGAAGCTTGTGAAGAAGCTGTGAGAAGAGTGGTGAAGAAATCAGGGGATCGTTATAAAGATTTTCAAGTAGGTTTTATTGCTATTAACAAACAAGGAGAAACAGGAGCTTACTGTATCCATGAATGGTTTAGTTATACTATTAACAAACAAGGAGAAAATAAAAATTACAAATCAGCATATTATAATAAAGCTTAATTATGTCTTCAAATAAATCATACAAAAGTGCACTTATCTTTTTAACTACCTTGTTTTTTTTATGGGGTTTTATCACTGTTTTAGTTGATAGTTTAGTACCAAGATTAAAAGATGTTTTTGAAATGTCTTATGCTAAAACAGTATTGGTCCAGTTTGCATTTTTTACTGCTTTCTTTGTTGTTTCTGTTCCTGCAGGCGCTATCTTATCAAAGATTGGGTATAGAAAAGGAATCGTCTTAGGATTAGTAGTTATGGCTACAGGCTGTTTGTTTTTTTATCCTGCAGCAGAATACAGAAACTTTAATGTGTTTTTGGTGGGTTACTTTACCCTTGCAGGTGGTATTACAGTACTTCAAGTAGCTGCCAATCCATATGTAGCCTTATTAGGTTCTGAGGAAGGTGCCTCTAGTAGATTAAATTTATCACAAGCTTTTAATTCTCTAGGAACTACCATAGCACCTGTAGTGGGAGCTTTATTTTTATTAAGTGACTCTGTAAAAACCTCAGAAGAAATTAATGCACTATCTACTTTAGAAAAAGTAGATTATTATGCTGCAGAGGCAGCAACAGTTCAAACACCATTTCTATTCATAGCTACTTTTATTGGAATATTGGCAGTTGTTTTTGCATTTATAAAATTACCAAAAGTAATGCAGGAGAGTCCTAAAGGGGGCTATCTATCCTTGTTAAGGAATAAGTTAATGCTGATGGGAGCACTTGGTATTTTTGTGTATGTAGGAGCAGAAGTTGCTATTGGAAGTTTTTTGGTGAATTATTTTGATGATATGAATTTAGCTGTAATTGTAGTTGAGAACGAATTAATGATGAATATTGCCAATACCATTGCCAGTACTTTTAATAAATCATTTTCAAATTCTGATCCAAAATCGTTACTTGGAATTTTTATTATATTCTATTGGGGAGGAGCTATGATTGGGCGTTTTGTTGGTGCTTATTTAACAAAAATAATTGCTCCAGGAAAAGTGCTAAGTATTTTTGCTTTGCTAGCAATTATAATGATTGCAATCTCAATAAATACACAAGGACTGATTTCTATGTGGTCTATTTTGGTCGTAGGATTGTTTAATTCCATTATGTTTCCAACAATATTCACTCTTACCTTGGAAGGTTTGGGAGAATTAAAAGCACAGGCATCAGGCTTGCTATGTATGGCTATTGTAGGTGGTGCTATTATTCCTTTTGCGTTTGGTGGTTTAATAGACGGGTTTGGGTTTAAAACCGCCTTTATTTTAACAATGATTTGCTATGGATATATCATGTATTATGGAAAATTAAAGTCGTCAAAGTCTTAAAAAATAACTTTTAAAAAATGATCAAACCTATTTAAAAATATAAACCCCGAAAAGTTTCGGGGTTTATGGTATATAGAAAGAAGTATTACTTCTTCTTAGTTTGTTGTTCTTGAGCTTGTTTCATTGCGTCGTCTAAACGTTGTCTAAACTTACTCTTTTTCTTTTCAGGACGTTTTTTGTTTTCTTCAATTTGAGCATGAATTTTTGCTTCATCTATCACATAGTTTTTAATCACTAACATGATAGTAATGGTTAGTAAATTAGAAACAAAATAGTATAAACTTAAGCTACTAGCATAGTTATTAAAGAAGAATAACATCATAATAGGAGAGAAGTAAATCATATACTTCATCATTTTACCCATATCTGGCATTCCTTCTTGAGTTGGAGCTTGCATATTCATTTGCTGACTCTGATTCATTTTCATGTAAAAGAAAATTGCAATAGAAGCTAGTATAGGAAATAAACTTACGTGATCTCCATAAAAAGGAATCTCAAATGGTAAGTTAAAAACTGTATCATAAGATGATAAATCATTCGCCCACAAAAAACTTTTACCTCTTAATGCTATGTTAGAGGGAAAAAACTTAAATAAAGCAAAGAATACAGGCATTTGTAATAATGCAGGTATACACCCAGACAGCATACTTACTCCGGCTTTTCGTTGAACTGCCATTGTTTCCTGTTGGCGTTTCATCGCATTTTCTTTACCAGGGTATTTTTCATTTAATGCATTTAATTCTGGACGAATTACTTTCATTTTTGCACTTGATACATACGATTTGTATACAAGTGGAGACATAATAATTCTAACTACGATGGTCATTAAAATGATGATTAAACCGTAATTACCCATAAAACCTTCAAGCATTCCAAAAATGGGTATAAATATCCATCTGTTAATTGTCCCAAAAATACCCCAACCTAAATCAGCTGTTTCGTTAAGATTTGTTCCTTCATATTTAGATAGCTTCTTATAATCAGATGGTCCGTAGTACCACTTCATATTGTAATTCAATTCTCCATTTGTTAATTCTAATGGAGTTTTTAAGCTATATTTTTTTGTAAATACACTATCTATTGCTTCATCTTTAACCAAATCTTGTGAGGCAATAGCTGCATTGTTAAATGGAGTATCTGATACTAAAATAGAAGAGAAAAAATGTTGCTTATATGAAACCCAATCTACATCATTGACCACATCATTATCTTCACTGGCTAAATAGTCTACCTCGTCTTCAGATTTGTAATAATAATATGAGTACATCGTGTTTTCTGTACTTAAACTTTTCTCATGACGATATCCTTTTAAAGACCAATCTAAATTGATAGTGTTGGAAGAATTTATTACTGTACTTAATCCTTGTGATCTTACAGCAAAGTTTACCATATAATCATCTGTCATTTCATACCTATATTCTAAAAACTGATTGTTTGAGACCTTCAATTTCATTGAGAGTACTTGCGAAGAACCATTATTAGAAAATGTAGGTTCAAAAAATAAGTCTTTGGTATTTAAAATTCTGTTGTCTGTAGTGCCAAAATTAATATTAAAGCTTGCATTATTATCTTTAATCATGTGTAGAGGTAACGAATCATGAGTTTCATAACCTTTAATAACGGCTTCAGTAATTTGCCCTCCTTTATTGTTAATCTTTAGAAGTAATAATTCATTTTCCAGAGTAGTTGTTCCTTCCTTACCATTAATAACACTGCTTGCAAACGCACCTAGTTGGTTTTGTAAATTAGCTTGTTTTAAAGAATCACTTTCAACAGCAGGAATAGCATCTGTTGATGAGTTAGCATCGTTTTTTGAAGCTTTTGTTACTTGCTCTGAGGTAGTTTTTACGTTTTGATCAATTTCTGGTTGGTTAGAACTCATCCACCAAAAAAGAATACCTCCTATAAGAATCATTCCTATAAAGGAATTAATATCAAATTTTTTTTCTTCCATATATTTTAAAATGTCAAGTTGTCATTTTTGCTCTAAAAAAAATTAAAAGCGATGACAAATGTAATAAAATGACTCCTCATAGGAGGAATATCAATGTTTTAATTATCTATATCTATGTATTGCAAACAGTATTCCACTATTTAGAATGTTGAAGAGCAGCTTTAACAAAATCAACAAATAAAGGATGTGGATTTAAAACAGTACTCTTGTATTCTGGGTGGTATTGAACACCTACAAACCAGGGATGATTTGGAATTTCAATAATTTCTACCAACCCTGTTTTTGGATTTACTCCAGTAGTTTGCATTCCTTTTGGGCTTAGTAATTTTAAATACTCATTGTTAAACTCATAGCGATGTCTATGTCTTTCGCTAATCATTGTTTTTTTGTAAGCTTTAAATACATTAGATCCTTCCGAAATTTCGCAGTCCCAAGCTCCCAATCGCATGGTGCCACCTTTTTTTGTAACTTCCTTTTGATCTTCCATTAAACAAATTACAGGATGAGAGGTATGTTCGTTCATTTCTGTAGAGTTCGCTTCTGCCAAACCTAAAACATTTCTAGAGTACTCTATAACTGCCATTTGCATACCCAAACAGATTCCAAAAAATGGGATATTATTCTCTCTTGCATACTGAACTGCTTTAATTTTACCTTCAATACCTCGGTCTCCAAACCCAGGAGCAACTAAAATTCCATTCAGTCCTTTCAAATGTTCAGAAACATTTCCAGGAGTTAGATCTTCTGAATGAATCCAACGAATAGTAACCTTAGTTTCATTAGATGCGCTAGCATGAATTAATGCTTCAGTAATAGATTTGTATGAATCTTGTAATTCTACATATTTACCAATAAGACCAACTTCAACTGTTGATGTTGGATTTTTATATTTTTTTAAGAAATTATTCCAAACGGTTAAAATTGGTTGTTTTTCTTCACTTAGTTGTAGTTTTTTGAGAACAACAGTATCTAAGCCCTCTTCAAACATTAAGTTAGGAACATCATAAATAGTAGATGCATCTAAAGATTGAATTACATCTTCTTTTTTCACATTACAAAATAATGCTAATTTCCTTTTTATATCATCAGAAATTTCATGTTCAGTTCTACAAACCAGTACATCAGGATTTACACCACTCTGCATTAATGTTTTTACAGAATGTTGTGTAGGTTTTGTTTTAAGCTCACCAGCTGCAGCTAGATAAGGAATAAGCGTTAAATGAATAACTATTGCATTTTCTTCACCCAATTCCCATAGTAATTGACGAACAGATTCTACATATGGCAAAGATTCAATATCTCCAACAGTTCCTCCAATTTCTGTTATTACAATATCAAAATCACCAGTATTCCCTAATATTTGCACACGGTGTTTTATTTCGTCAGTTATGTGAGGAATTACTTGTACAGTTTTTCCTAAAAACTCTCCTTTTCTTTCTTTATCAATAACAGATTGATAAATTCTACCAGTAGTAACGTTATTTGCCTGTGATGTAGGAATATTAAGGAAACGCTCATAATGTCCTAAATCTAGGTCTGTTTCGGCACCATCATCTGTCACATAACATTCACCATGTTCGTATGGATTCAAAGTACCTGGATCTATGTTTATGTAGGGATCTAACTTTTGAATAGTAACAGAAAATCCACGTGCTTGTAGAAGTTTTGCTAAAGATGCAGCTATGATTCCTTTTCCAAGCGAAGAGGTTACGCCTCCAGTGACGAAAACGTATTTGGTTTTGTTCATGTTTTGTTAGGTTTGAGCAAAAGTACTAACTCTTGATTTTCTCACAAACAAAAACATCAAAAAACATTTAATAAAAATCCCTGTAAGGAAGGATTATAAATATTTTTAATTTTTTTAGACTTAGTATTTGTCAAAAATAAAAACAGTTGTATATTTGCGCACGCTTTTAACGAGGTGAATATCGTTAAATAACAAACTAATAGTAAGAATACTTTTTAAAAATATATACAATGCCGAAAAGAACGTTTCAGCCATCAAAAAGAAAGAGAAGAAACAAACATGGTTTCATGGAAAGAATGGCCTCTGCTAATGGTAGAAAGGTATTAGCTCGGAGAAGAGCAAAAGGAAGGAAAAAAATCTCTGTTTCATCTGAATCTAGACCAAAAAAATAATGATTAACAATTGTTAATAATATGGGTGTTGCTTTTTTAAGTAACACCTTTTTTTATACCATCTATCGAAGTATTTTTACAAAACGAGAAAAAACATTAAAACAAAATCATGCCCAAAAGAGAAGATTTAAAATCTATTTTAATTATCGGTTCAGGTCCAATAGTAATTGGTCAAGCTTGTGAGTTTGATTATTCAGGATCACAATCTCTGAGATCTTTGACAGAAGATGGAATTGAAACGATATTAATTAATTCTAATCCGGCAACCATCATGACAGACCCCTCAATGGCTGATCATGTGTATTTATTGCCACTGACTACGAAGTCTATTTTGAAAATCCTAAACGAACATCCTCAAATAGATGCTGTGTTGCCAACTATGGGAGGTCAAACTGCATTAAATTTATGTATAGAGGCAGATGAGAAAGGAATATGGGAAGATCATGATGTAAAATTAATTGGTGTAGATATAGATGCCATTAATATCACCGAAGATCGAGAGAAGTTTAGAGAATTAATGGGTGAGATTGGGGTTGGAATGGCACCTCAAGCCACAGCTACCTCATTTTTAAAGGGAAAAGAGATAGCTCAAGAGTTTGGTTTTCCTTTATGTATTAGAGCTTCATACACATTAGGTGGTGCTGGTGCTGCTATTGTATATGAGGAGGAAGATTTTGATAAATTACTTCGAAGAGGTCTCGAAATTTCTCCTATTCATGAAGTCATGATAGACAAGGCAATGATGGGTTGGAAGGAGTACGAATTAGAATTATTGAGAGACAAGAATGACAATGTAGTTATAATTTGTTCCATAGAAAATATGGATCCAATGGGTATTCATACAGGTGATTCCATTACTGTAGCTCCGGCGATGACACTTTCTGATAAAACTTTTCAGAAAATGCGAGACATGTCTATTAAGATGATGCGAAGTATTGGCGATTTTGAAGGTGGATGTAATGTTCAGTTTGCAGTATCACCTGACGAAAAAGAGGAAATTATCGCTATAGAAATTAATCCTCGTGTTTCTCGTTCCTCTGCTTTGGCCAGTAAAGCTACGGGATATCCAATTGCAAAAATAGCTACAAAACTAGCTATCGGTTATACTTTAGATGAGTTAGACAATCAAATTACGAAGTCTACATCGGCATTATTTGAACCTACATTAGACTATGTTATTGTTAAAATTCCTCGTTGGAACTTTGATAAGTTTGAAGGATCAGACAGAACTCTAGGTCTTCAAATGAAAGCAGTTGGAGAGGTGATGGGTATTGGAAGATCTTTTCAAGAAGCACTTCATAAAGCAACACAATCGCTTGAAATTAAAAGAAATGGTTTAGGAGCAGACGGAAAAGGATACACAGACTATAATCAAATCATAGATAAGTTAACTAATGCTTCATGGGATCGTGTTTTTGTAATTTATGACGCCATAGCGTTAGGGATTCCTTTGAGTCAAATATATGATATCACAAAAATTGATATGTGGTATCTTAAACAGTACGAAGAGTTATTTCAACTTGAAAAAGAAATAGCTACCTATACCATAGATTCTTTAGACAAAGAGCTATTGTTAGAAGCTAAGCAAAAAGGATATGGAGATCGCCAGATAGCTCACATGCTGGGTTGTTTAGAAAGTCAAGTCTATAAAAAAAGAGACCAACTTAACATTCAAAGAGTCTACAAATTAGTTGATACTTGTGCTGCAGAATTTACAGCCAAAACACCTTATTATTATTCTACTTTTGAGAATGCTGTTGAAACAGCTTCTGGAGAGGTATATGTTCATAATGAAAGTGTAGTTACAGATAAAAAGAAAATTGTTGTTCTTGGATCTGGGCCTAATAGGATAGGGCAAGGAATAGAGTTTGATTACTGTTGTGTTCACGGAGTTTTAGCAGCAGCAGAATGTGGTTACGAAACCATCATGATAAACTGTAATCCTGAAACTGTTTCTACAGATTTTGATACCGCCGACAAATTGTATTTTGAACCTGTCTTTTGGGAGCATATTTATGACATTATCAGACATGAAAAGCCCGAGGGAGTCATTGTTCAGTTAGGTGGCCAAACAGCTCTTAAATTAGCTGAAAAACTAACCAAATATGGAGTTAAAATAATTGGTACTAGTTTTGAATCACTAGATTTAGCAGAAGATAGAGGTAGTTTTTCTACATTATTAAAAGAAAATAATATTCCTTTTCCAGAATTTGGGGTTGCAGAATCAGCAGACGAAGCACTTGCTTTGGCAGATGAATTAGATTTTCCAATTTTAGTAAGACCTTCCTACGTTCTTGGGGGGCAAGGAATGAAAATTGTAATCAACAAAGAAGATTTAGTAGAACATGTAGTAGATCTTCTTCGTAAAATACCAAATAACAAACTATTGTTAGATCATTATTTAGATGGTGCTATAGAAGCTGAAGCTGATGCCATTTGTGATGCTGATGGTAATGTATATATCATTGGTATTATGGAGCATATCGAACCCTGTGGTGTTCATTCTGGTGACTCAAACGCAACACTTCCAGCGTTCAACCTTGGAGATTTAGTAATGCAGCAAATAATTGATCATACGAACACTATAGCTACTAAATTGAATACTGTTGGATTAATTAATATTCAATTTGCAATAAAAAATGACATAGTTTATATTATTGAAGCCAATCCAAGAGCATCAAGAACAGTACCTTTTATAGCCAAGGCATACAAAGAACCTTACGTAAATTATGCGACTAAGGTAATGTTAGGAGAGAAAAAAGTAACTGATTTTAATTTTAATCCACAACTAGATGGGTACGCAATTAAACAGCCAGTATTTTCATTTAACAAGTTTCCAAATGTAGATAAAACTTTAGGGCCAGAAATGAAAAGTACAGGAGAAAGTATTTTGTTTATAGATAGTTTAAAAGATGATGAATTTTACGATCTATACTCAAAACGTAAGATGTATTTAAGTAAATAAGTATGATTACTGAAGTAATAAAAAAAGCAACCAATATTGGTTGCTTTTTTGTTAATGATTTAATAGTTAAGAGCTTTTAAAACTGAATATTTAATAATTCTCCACTTATTTGCAACATCGATAACTCTGCTATTTTTGCGGCATATTTTGCTTGATTCCTATTCAATTCTGAATTGATAAAATTTAACTGAGCTTGTCTAAATTCTATAGATGTGGCCTGACCAAGTTTGTATTTTTCCTGTGTTCTAGTAAAATTATTTTTAGACGTAAGAATATTGTTTTCCTGCACTTGGAAAATTGTTAATTTGTTTTGATAATCGTCCCAGGCATTATTAAAATTACGTTCAATGTCTATGATCTTAGATTCTTTTTCTAATGCCTTATTTTCTAAATCTATTTTTGCATTGTTAACTCGGGTAGCTGTAGAACCACCATCAAATAAATTCCAGCTTAAATTAAGACCGCCGGAAAGACCAGTGTTAGTTGATACGGCTACAAAAGAAGCAGCATTGTTATTTCCTTTATTCCATCCGTAAGCCCCTGTTAGTCCGATGCTTGGCAAGTATCCAGATTTATTAGCTTTGATAATAAATTCATTAATCATCATATTTTTATCTAACTGTAATAGTGTAACATTATTTGATTTCATTTTATTTATTAATTCGTTTTGATCTACATCTAATTTAAAATCAATAGAGGTTTCTACATTAAATTCTGAGGTAATTACATTTCCTAAAACTACATTTAAATCACGTTTCGTATTTACCAATTGTTGTTTTGCATTAATTAGATTAATGCTGTCGTTATTCACATCAACCTGTGCATTTAATACATCTAACATCGTCCCTTGTCCATATTCAAATTGATAATTGGCTCTTTTAATTCTATCCTTTGAAATAGCAAGCGTTCTTTCAAGAACGTCTACACTTTCTGAAACCTGAGCTACATTGTAATAAACTGCATATAATTGAGCGATTGTATTTTCTATAGTCTCTCTAGCCTGTAATTCAGATAATTTATAAGTCTCTTTTAACCTCTTATAATTATAATATCTTCCTAATCCATCAAATAGTGTGTAATTTAAATTTATAGAAGCGTTGTAACGAGAACTTTTAGCACCATTTAATTGAGTAGATTCTCCATTTGCAAATTCTGCTTCAATATTATCTTTATTAAAAGTAGCACCTGACGAACTTGTAACAGTTGGTAGGTAGCCAGAATTTAAAATACTAGCATTATTCTTTGCAATTTTTTTAGTGTTGGAAATAATTTTGATTCCATAATTATTTTCTAGGGCTAATTCAATAGCTTCAGAGACTGTTACTATTTTTTGAGCAGTAACAGAATTGATATAAAACGATAAAAAAACTATGATTATTTTTCTAATTTTCATCTGATAAATTTATTCTCTAGTGACACGTTCTACTTCTTCTTTACTAATTTTATTTCCTGTTTGTAACCATTTTAATGTTGTTTTTACATTATTACTAAAAGATAGGAATATTGGTAAAACTATAAGGGTTAAAACTGTGGCAAAACCAATACCGTATGCAATAGATATAGCCATTGGTATTAGAAATTGTGCTTGTCTACTTTCTTCAAAAATTAGAGGCGCTAAACCGGCAACAGTGGTTATTGAAGTAAGAAAAATAGCTCTAAATCTTGCACGACCTGCCTCATATAGAGCATCATCAAAAGACAGCCCTTCTCTGAGGTTATTATTAAATTTTCCAATTAATACTAGACCGTCATTTACCATAATACCAATCAAAGCAATGATACCAAGCATCGATAAAATATTTACTGGATAATCGTGTATCCAATGACCCCAAGCTACAGCAGGTAAACTGAAAGGAATTAAAAACAATAACAATAAAGGTTGGCTGTAGCTTCTAAATGTGAATGCGATTACAATATAAATTAACAAAAGAGCAGATAGCCCAATTGGGGTTAATGAATCTGTAAGTTTAGATTGTTCTCTGTTTTGTCCTTCATATGATGGGGTTACTGTAGGGTATTTTGCTAAAATTCCAGGCATGATATCATTTTTGATTTCTGCCATAATATCTGTTGAACTTGTTTTCTTTGGATCTTTAATGTCTGCTGAAACTTGAATTTCTCGCCTACTCTCGAGATGATTAATAGCAACATCTCCACGCTTTATCTCATAGCTAGCAATTTCTTTGAGAGGAACACGATTTCCGTTTGGAACTAGGATACGCATGTCATCTAAATTTTTGATGGATGATCTTCTTTCTCTGTCATATCTAATCCATACTCGAATTTCATCTTGTCCTCGCTGAAACCGTTGAGCTTGAGATCCAAAAAACCCAGCTCGAACTTGACTCATGACCGTTCTTAAATTTAAGCCCAAAGCATAGGCTTTTTCGTTAAGTTTTAATTGTATTTCCTTAATTCCTGAGGGGTCATTATCGGTAACATCTTTTAAAGCGGTATTGTCTTGTAGACGTTTTTTTAATTCAGATTTCACTGCTTTAAGTTCAGTGATATTGTTTCCTAAGAATGATACAGAAACAGGTCTACCTCCAAAATTACCACCACTTCCAAATACTAAACTCTCTATCCCAAAAATAGCACCTACACGTTCTTCAATTCTATTTGTTACCAGTGAAGAAGTTATTTCATTAGGGCGTTCTTCACCTGGTAATAAATTTATTGTTAAAGATGCAGCAGAAGATCCAGATCCAATTTTTTTAATAAAATTTTTCACCAAATGATTTTCTGGATTTTCCCCCAAATATTCATTGTTAATTTCGTTGGTAGCTTCTATAGCCTTTTTTTCAATAAATGAGATGATACTATCAGTTACTTTTTCATTAGTGCCGTTTGGCATGTTTAACGAAATACTTATTCGATCACTAGCTATTTGAGGAAAAAACGCACCTCGAATGATTCCACCACCAAAACTACCACCTGTTAATATTAAGAATACAATAAACAGCGAAAAGATTAGAAATTTGTTTTGGAGCGTAAATCGAAGACTTGGGCTGTAGAGTTTATCTCGAAGCCATTTCATTATTTTATCTCCGTAGGTGTTAATAAGTCTTAATTTAGAGAAAATACGTTGAAATAACCCAGCCAAACCATTTTTTTGAATATTTTTTTGTTTGCGAAGCGCTTTAGAATGCGCTAGATGGGCAGGTAGTATAATGAGTGCTTCAACCAAGGAAACGACCAAAGTTAAAATAACAACTACAGATACTTCTCCAAAAAAATCTCCAATAGATCCATCTAAAAACAAGAAAATGGCAAATGCTATGATGGTGGTTAAAATGGCAGATAAAATAGCAGGAAGTACTTCCATAACACCATCTACAGCTGCTTGTTCTGGTGTTTTGCCTTTTTCATAATGCTGATAAATATTTTCCGCAATAACAATTCCATCATCAACCAGAATTCCAATAACTATAATCATTCCGAAAAGAGATAAAACATTAATGGTTACATTAAAGTAGCCAGCAAACATAAACATCCCTAAAAATGAAATAGGTAAACCAAATGCAACCCAAAAAGCCAAACGCGTGTTTAAAAACAACGATAAAAACATCAAAACCAATACCATTCCAATAATGGCATTTTCGGTTAAAAGTTCTGTTCTCTGAACTAAGGTTGTAGATAAGTCACTTACTACATTTAATTCTACATTATCATATTTTTGATTAAAGTCTTCTATGTATTCATTTACCTTATCCGCTGATGAAATTAAATCTTCTGTGTTGGTGCTAGTAATGGTAATATTTATGGATAGATTTCCATTAAAATAAGTTGCGTTAGGCGTTTCTGAAAATTGATCTTTTACTACAGATATATCTTTGAGCTTTATAATTCTACCTGAAGCATCAGACTTTACAACGAGATTAGATAATTCCTTTGCAAAATAAGACCTAGAGTTAGCACGTATTAAGTATTCTTCAGAGTCTGTTTTTATAGTACCTCCAGTTGTAATTAAACTAGATTCGTTGATGGCTTGAGAAACTTCAGCAAAAGATAGATTATAGGCCAGTAAACTTGTTTCATTAATTGCTATTTCAATTTCTTCTTCAGGGTAGCCAGTAGTTTCTATTTGTGAAATACCCTCTATAGCTCTTAAATCATTTTCAATTTGCCTGCCAATTTGTTTTAGTGTTATTAATGGAATTTTATCTCCACTTACAGAAAAAGTGATTGTTGGTCTAGAGGGTTCCCTTTTGGCCACAACCAATGGTTCCATACCTGCTGGAAAAGAGGGAACTCTATCTACGGCATTTTTAACCTCCAAGAGCATAAAATCTATATCTTTTCCCTTTTCTATTTCAACACTTATACTACCACTATTTTCTCTTGAAGTAGAGGTAACTCGCTCTACACCGTTAAGTCCTTTAAGATTATCTTCTATTTTTAGAACTACGCCTTCTTCAATTTCTTGAGGAGAAGCTCCTGGGTAAGTAATATTTATATTAATATTTTTGGAGTCTACAAGCGGAAAGAAGGATGATTTAAGATTGTAAACACCTACAAAACCAAAGATTAAAAAGGTAATGACTACAATATTTACAGCTACACTATGCTTAATAAAATAAGTAACAAGCTTTCTCATATTTCTTATTTTATATTGCTAATATTTTCCTTTTCACGCTGTAATGGTTTAACTGACATGCCAACAAAAGCTCCAGGAAAAGGATTTGATAATATGATGGTGTTGTCAGGAATATTTTTCAAGACTACTTTAGTTTCTGAAAAGTAAGTGGGTGTGACCTCTATAACATCCAATACATTATCTCTAACTATAAAAATTTTGTTTTCATCTAACAACAAACTTCGATTAACTTCAATAGCATTTGGCTCATTTTTAGCAGTTAGTTTAGCTTCTAAATACATACCCTCTTTCAAAGAACTATTTTTTATTTCTATATATACGGCAATTGTTTGGGTAGCGGTATTAACACTACCGTTTATTCTTGAAATTTTACCGATATACTTTTCAGTATTTTCAAGATTATTTAATTGAACGGTCTCACCAATTTTCAGCAAATCTGCATAATTTCTTCCCAAAGAAACCTCCATTTCATATAATGAAGGGTCTATGTATTCACCTAATTTTTGATTGTTGCGAATTAGAGTTCCTTCAGTAACTAATGTTTCTGTAAGTATTCCTTTAAATGGCGCTTTAATGGTATATTTAGACAAGCGTTGCTCTAAGTTTTTTACGTTATAATAGTTGGAAACAATACCTCTACCTGTAACAAAATAGTTTTCCTTTTCAGAGCTCATTTCTGGTAACTGTGGAGTCGTCTTATTTAGGTCAAAAGATTTTATATAGGCTTCCCATTTAGGGTAAACATCAGGAAAATCTAATCGGAGATCAGCCATGATGGCAACTATAGAGTTATATAAATTACTTTTTGCAGACTGCACACTCGAATAGTATTCTGTATTGTTTACAGTGATGAAAATTTCATTTTTGTTGTATTTTTCTCCAGGTTTAAAAAGTTTAGAGGCGGGTTTAAAAATGCCCTGGACTTCCGAATATATTTCTACCCTTCTTTTAGCAATTAGATTTCCATTAGCAGGAATAATGATGGGTATTGTACTGTTTGAGACAGTATCTACATAAACAGTTTTTATAACTTTGGGTGGCGCTTTTCTAAAAGTACTTTTGTTGCTTATAATTAACTTTGAGACATATACAGAAGCAATTATAAGTAGTACCCCCAAAAATGCCAGAATTGTCTTTCTCATCTAAAATAGTATTTGTTTTTTGGGCAAATTTAACTTTAAGGATAAAATTAGATGTTAAATAAAACCTAAAGTGATACTTAAATCTATAAATTAAATAGTGTATAAACTTCTAATAAAACATAAAAAATTGTAGCTCTTTAAAAAACAGTTGGATAGATTTTAACTTGTTATTACAATACCTTAGCGTTTTTTTTTAAAAATTCACCTTAATGTGTGAATGTTTAAAGGTTAGATTATAAGAGTTTTACAATCAAAGTATGGTAAATATTAATTGAAGTATTTTAATTATATTTACAATAGTTACACAAACACAAACACTTTTATATTGATTTTTAAAAACACTTTTTTTCTTATTTTTTTAATTTTATTTTCCTTTTCAAAAGTAAGGGCACAAAAAGCTTCAGTTTATGATGTTGCTAGAAATGGATCATTATTTGAACTAAAGGAATTAGTGAATAATGACACAGATATTATAAACAAAACTAGTAAAGAAGGCTATTCTGCTCTAACATTAGCTTGTTATTACAGTAATAATGAAGTAGCCTCTTTTTTGATTCAAAACGTTAAGGATATCAATTCAACAAGCGGCTATGGAACACCTTTAATGGCTGCTACAGTAAAAAAAAATAATTATTTGGTGAAATTACTTTTAGAAAATAATGCCAATCCTAATTTAACAGATCAAAATAATTCTACAGCATTACATTTTGCTGTAATTTTTAATCAACAAGAAATTATTGAGCTGTTAATGAAGTATAAAGCTGATCCAAATATAAAAGATAATCGAGGAAATACAGCCCTAGATTACGCGAAAATTACAAATAATAATAAATTCATCCAACTCTTAAAATAATACAATTATGAAAAAAACATTACTCTTATTTTTTACTATGATCTCATTTACACTTTCTGCACAAACAACTCACAATCTTGATTGGTCTTTTAATAGTGCTGATCAAGATACTACTATTGAAGTTGGCGACACTGTTGAATGGACATGGTCAGGTTCAGGTACACACAATTTACTTAGGTTAACTGGTCCAGAAACTGGATTTGGGGTCGATGCAACTAGATATCCTTCAGGTCATGTATATTCTTATACTTTTACCACAGTTGGTGTAAACACCTATGAATGTTCTCCTCATCCTGATAGTATGTATGGTACCATAACTGTTACTTCAACTGCCGGAATTTCTGAAAACAACTTATTAAGTTTTGAGATGTATCCAAACCCAGTTTCAGATGTATTGAATATTCAATTACCAACAGGTACAGAAAAAGCTGAGGTTGGTGTTTTTGACTATACAGGAAGATTAGTAACATCAAAAATTATTTCATCTAACGATACAAGTATAGATGTTCAAAAATTATCTAATGGAATCTATCTAATTAGAGTGTCTTCTGATGCTAAAATTGGAGCACAAAGATTTATTAAAAATTAATTTTTTTATTAAAATAAATAAACCGATTGTGAAAACAATCGGTTTTTTTTATCCCTCAAAAAGTTAATGATAATAGTATTATCCAAAAAATTAGTATTGAAATTGTTTTATGTGTCTTACATTTTGTTTTTGGTCGAAAAAATTGATTTCATTATTTAAATAAAATTATATTTAATACTAAATATTTTTAACTTTAACGATGGCCTTTATTAGAAAAATAGTACTTATACTTTTTTTGACTACTTCATTTTCTTTGTTTTCACAAAGTTTTACTACTGGAACACAAACATTACTTTCAGGATTAACTGCTAATATTACAATAGACGGAGAAACATTTATAACCACATTAACATTAGCCGGTCCCTCTGATGTTTGGCTTGCCATTGGTTTTGGAAATCAAGAAATGAATGGTACTGATATTTTTATGACAGATGGAAATACAATCCGAGATGCTTTTTCAGAACCAGGCCCGTCGACTTCTTTAGAGAGACCAATACCACCTGCAGATGATTCCTCAAATGAAAGTGGAGACTGGACTTTAATTTCAAATACTGTATCTGATAATGAAAGAACCATTGTAGCTACCAGAAATAATGATACCCAAGATTCACAAGATTATGTTTTTAGTGCTTCAGCTGGTTCATTATCTATAATTTATGCAATGGGGGGTACCTCAACATATGCTTGGCATGGTCCGGAAAATAGAGGTGGTACAGCACTAAGTGTTACCACTTTAGGAATCAGTAAAAACAGTTTGTTAAATTTTGAAATATACCCAAACCCTGGATTAGATGTATTGAATATTCAATTACCAACAGGTGTTGAAAAAGCAGAAGTTGGTGTTTTTGATTTCACTGGAAGATTAGTGTCATCCAAAACTATTTCATCAAATGATTCAACTTTAGATGTTCAAAAAATTTCTAAAGGAATTTATATCATTAGAGTAGCTACCAATAGTAAAATTGGAGTACAAAGATTTATAAAAAAATAATAGTTCTTTTTTTAAATAAAAATTGGTTGTGAAAACAATCGGTTTTTTTTATCCCTTTTTTAAAGTTAGTTTTGTAGAAAATAGTCCCTTAAGCTAAAAATATGAACTATATACTTTTTGATAGTGATGTTAGAAACTCACTATTACCTTTTACTTATACTAGACCTGTAGCAGACATTCGTATTGGAGTTTTAACCATTCGTGAAAAATGGGAAAAATTTTTAGGTTTTACGACAACATCTATTACAGAAGAATATTTGGAAAACAAATATCCAATGGTAGAGTTAGATAAAAATATATTAATTAATGCTTCTTTTTTACCTACTAAAAATTTGGTAAACCAGGTAAGAAAACTATCAAAAAATCAAGCAATTTTTAAAGATGAAAAAGTAATTGCTTTTTTTATTTCCGATACTCAAGAGCATGTAGATTTTGATTTTTATGAACAACTAGAGTTTAAAGAAGAAGTTCTCCAAATAAAAAACACATGGGATATCTTTTCTTTAAATGACAAAGCAATTCAAGCAGATTTTGATTTGCTAACAGAAGGTAGAACTTCTCAACCAATTCCTTCTGGAGTTCATGCAATTCAGGAAGAAAATATCTTTATTGAGAAAGGAGCTACGATTTCTTACTCATCGTTAAATGCATCTAAAGGACCTATATATATTGGTAAAGGTTCAGAAATTATGGAAGGTAGTTTGGTTAGAGGACCATTTGCTTTAGGAGAGAACTCTATTTTAAAAATGGGGACTAAGGTTTATGGTGCAACTACCGTTGGTCCTTTCTGTAAAGTTGGAGGAGAGATTAATAATTCTGTGTTATTTGGTTATTCTAGTAAAGGTCATGAGGGATTTCTTGGAAACTCTGTGTTGGGAGAATGGTGCAATATTGGTGCAGATTCTAATACTTCCAATTTAAAAAATAATTATGCGGAGGTAAAACTATGGAATTATCAAGAAGAAAGATTTACAAATACAGGCCTTCAATTTTGCGGACTCATGATGGGAGATCATTCTAAATGTGGTATCAATACCATGTTTAATACTGGGACTGTCATAGGGGTTAGTGCTAATATTTTTGGTAGCGGATTTCCAAGAAATTTTGTTCCCTCATTTAGTTGGGGAGGTGCAGCTGGTTTTACAACCTACCAAATTAAAAAAGTTTTTGAGGTTGCTAAAGTTGTTATGAAACGAAGAGGTTTAGAACTTACAGAAACAGACAAAAAAATATTACATCATGTTTTTAATGAAACTTCAAAAAATAGAACTTCTTAGTCTTAAGTGAAAGAGGCAACCATCTCCTATTTTATATTTTTTTAATTCTTAGGCTGTTTAGTATTTTATTTAAATGATCTATACTAGTGGCATAACAATTGATTTTATTAGTTGAATAACAGCTTAATCGTGTGCTTATAGCGCTGTTTATCAAATGTTTATAAATTAAATATCATTTTATATTGAATTTAAGTATAAAATTCAGTGTCATAATGACAGATTAAATACATATGAGTAAATCAAAAATAGTAACATTAGACAGTTTGTCGCTATCCAATATATTAAATGAAGATTCTGAGTTAATTCCATTAATGACTCCTGAAGATGAGGAGATTATTAATAAAGAGGATATTCCAGAAATTTTATCCATACTTCCACTCAGAAATACTGTATTATTTCCAGGTGTAGTAATTCCTATAACTGCAGGTAGAGATAAATCTATTCAGTTAATTAATGATGCGAATAAAAGAGATAAAATTATTGGGGTAGTAGCTCAAAGAGATGAAGACGTGGAGGACC
>JADFAM010000097.1 GCA_015665265.1 Flavobacterium sp. | reverse complement strand
AATACCATAGTTGTCAAAATAGGTCTAAAAGCAGCTAAAAGATATCATTACAGCTTACTATTGCTCTCGTTTATTAGTGCCGTAAGTTATGTAGTTCTTACTTTTACAAAAACAGTTCAATTTATATTTCTTTTAGCTTATATTCCGTTAGTAATCCATGCTTTATTTGTTTACAATAATAAAGAAGAACTTAGGTTAGATGCAGAATTAAAAAAAGTAGCTTTAAGTACATTTCTATTTTCTGTTCTTTTGGGCTTGGGTCAAGTGTTGTAATTTTAAACTAGTCATATATAATTCATGAAAACAGTAAAAATTGTTATTACATTCTTAGTTATTCTCTCAGTATTATTCTTTAGTACCGGTTTAATAATTAAAGACAGTAGTTATGATTCTCAAATAACCATTTTAAAACCTGTGGATGATACGTTTGCCATGTTTACAAATGTTTCAACAATAACTAATTGGAACCCAGAATATAGTTCTTTAGAAATAGTAGACCAAAAGCCCGGTATTACTGGAAGTAGTTATAATATTCTCATTCAACACAATGATCAAACTATCATTGTGAAAGAGAAAGTATTGGCGTATGTTAAGAATGAAAAGTTAACCCTTTTTTTTGATAGGGATGGAGTAATTGAAAGAGATGAATATTCTTTTACAGCTGAGGGGAATTCCACGATTATTCATTTGAGTGCTAGTTACCAGGCAAAAAGTTATATCTTAGGATGTGTATTGCCTTTTTTTAAATCTAAATTTAAAAATATTGATGAGGTTTCTTTAAATAATTTTAAAGCCTTTGCTGAAAAATAAATATTTTGATTAAAGCAACTTATTACAAATATATTTTACAATTTAAAACACCTAGTGGAACCTCAAGAGGTATTTTAAAAACTAAAGAAACTTGGTTTTTATACCTTTCTAAAGAAGGTGAATTTGGAGTAGGAGAATGTGGGCTTTTTAGAGGATTAAGTATAGATGATAGGCCCGATTATGAGGACAAACTAAAATGGGTTTGTAATAATATTGAATTAGGCTTAGATATTCTTTTAGCAAAAACAATTCATTTTCCTAGTATCCAAATTGGATTAGAACAAGCATTTATGTCGCTCCAATCACCCTCACCTTTTAAATTATTTGTTTCTAACTTCACAGAATCCAATAAAGCTATAGATATTAATGGTCTAATTTGGATGGGAGATCGTGAATTTATGAATGATCAAATAAAAGAGAAGATAGCTCAAGGATTTCGTTGTCTAAAAATGAAAATTGGAGCCATAGATTTTGCAACAGAAATTCAGTTATTAGCATCCATAAGAAAAGAGTTTTCAGTTAAAGATATAGAATTACGGGTAGATGCTAATGGTGCTTTTAAGCCATCAGAAGCTTTGGAGAAATTAAAGATATTATCAAATTATGATTTGCATTCAATAGAACAACCTATCCGTCAGGGGCACTATCAAGAAATGGCATTACTTTGCGAAGAAACACCCTTACCAATAGCTTTAGATGAAGAATTAATTGGTGTGTTTGATGTAACTAAAAGAACAAAAATGCTACAAATAATAAAACCTCAATATATCATTTTAAAGCCTAGTTTAGTTGGTGGGTTTAAAGAGAGTTTAGAATGGATAGAGTTAGCCAAAGAATATGGTATAGGTTGGTGGGTTACCAGTGCTTTAGAGAGTAATATTGGTCTAAACGCTATAGCTCAATGGACTGCTACTTTAAAAAGTAGTATGCCTCAGGGTCTTGGAACGGGAGGTTTATTTACTAACAACTTTGATAGTCCTTTAGAGGTTAACAAAGGAAGACTTTTTTATAATAAAAATAAAAACTGGAATTTTAATTTAATATGAATTTTTTACAAACAGGCCATAAGGGTAAAAATGAATCATGGATGTATGTAGTGATGTTTTTTATCATTTTTTTAGGAAGTACTTTAGGTCAAATTCCTATTACAATAAAAGCTTTTATAGCTTCAGGTAAAGACATGCAGAAGTTTGCGGAAAGTGGGCAGAATTCATTTGCTGACTTAGGGATTGATTCTAATTTATATCTTTTTCTCTTACTACTATCATTTATAATTCCATTGTTATTATTTATTCCATTGGTAAAGTCTATCCATAAGAAAAAAATTAGATGGATAATAACTTCAAGAAAAAAAATAGATTGGAGTCGTTTCTTTTTTGGTGTTTTCATTTGGGGATTAGTTTCAATATTTTTTTTAGGATCAGATATCCTACTCTCTCCAGAAAAATATGTTTGGAATTTTAAACCCATTCCATTTTTTACGCTCTGTTTTATTGCTATTGTTTTTATACCACTACAAACAAGTTTAGAGGAATTATTATTTAGAGGCTATTATATGCAAGGTCTTGCATTATGGATTAAAAATAAATGGGCACCATTAATTATTATGTCAGTTGTCTTTGGTTTATTGCACGGGTTGAATCCTGAGATAGAAAAACTAGGATATATCGCCTTGGTGTTTTATATAGGGACTGGATTCTTTTTTGGGATAGTTACCCTTATGGATGACGGAATTGAGTTGGCTATGGGGATGCATGCAGTTAATAATATATTGGCAGCTTTATTTGTTACAACAGATTGGACTGTTTTTCAGACAGAAGCCCTTTTTATTGATGTCTCTGAACCTTCTCTTGGTGTAGAAATGTTTTTACCCCTAGTTGTATTGTATCCCATTGTATTTTTAATTTTTTCTAAAAAGTATGGTTGGTCTAATTGGAAAGAGAGAATTTTTGGAAAGCTAGAAAAACCGTCACTTATTGAAATCGAATAGTTTCCATACAAGTTTCCAAATCAATGGAAAAGTATTTTCAAATTCGGAGGAACTTACTAAGTTTTCTCAATCAATTTCGAAAGAAGTAAATCAATTTTTGAGAGAGTGGTTTTCTGCTGATCCTCATATAGTAGTTAAGACTTCTGGATCTACGGGAAATCCAAAAAGTATTCATCTTCGGAAGGATTTTATGATGAATTCGGCTTTAGCTACTGGTCGTTATTTTCAATTAGGAGAGAATACAAAAGCATTATGTTGTTTACCTATCAAATTTATTGCTGGAAAAATGATGTTGGTTAGAGCGCTAACACTTGGTTGGGACTTAGATGTAATAGAATCTACCTCTAATCCATTACAAGAAATCACAAAAGAATATGACTTTTCTGCAATGGTGCCTTTACAACTAAGAAATTCAATTTCACAAATTGACCAAATAAAAACGTTGATTGTTGGTGGAGGAGTGGTTTCTAGAGATTTAAACATTGCCATTCAAACTGTTGACACAAAATGTTATGCTACCTATGGGATGACAGAAACAATTACTCATGTTGCTATTAAGAAGTTAAATAAATTCACCAAATTAGAACTTGAGTCAGAATCTGTATACAAAACATTACCTGATATCACTATTTCAAAAGATAAAAGAAGTTGTCTAGTTATAAATGCTCCAAAAATATCTGATGTAAATATCATTACTAATGATGCAGTAGAGGTTGTTTCTAAAACTGAATTTAATTGGAAAGGTCGTTTAGATCATGTTATCAATTCAGGAGGGGTGAAATTACATCCAGAAGAAATTGAACAAAAATTATCACACACTATACATTCACGATTTTTTATAGCTGGAATTCCGGATGAAATATTAGGTGAAAAATGCATACTAGTTATTGAAGGTGAAAATTATCAAATAACAAAAAAACACTTTTCAAGGTTGTCTAGATTTGAAATTCCTAAAGAAATTTTCTTTATTCCAAAATTTATAGAGACAGGATCTGGTAAAATACAACGTTTTAAAACTCTGGACTTGTTGTG
The DNA here is from genome assembly GCA_015665265.1 of Flavobacterium sp. GTDB lineage: Bacteria > Bacteroidota > Bacteroidia > Flavobacteriales > Flavobacteriaceae > Polaribacter. The sequence goes on along the minus strand of JADFAM010000097.1, from coordinate 19,314 downwards.
ATTAGTTTGCTGTTATACTTCTAAAGAGTGGTAAACATTTTGCACATCATCATCTTCTTCTAGTTTTTCCAATAATTTCTCAACATCAGCTTGTTGGTCTTCTGTTAACTTTGTTGTGGAGGTTGGAATCCTTTCAAAACCTGAAGATATAATTTCTACATTTTCTTTTTCAAAGAAAGATTGAATGGCACCAAATTGTTCGAATGGAGCATATATAATGATTCCTTCTTCATCATCAAATACCTCTTCCACATCAAAATCAATGAGTTCTAATTCTAACTCTTCCATATCAATGGAAATATCCTCTTTTTTTACAGTAAAATTACACGTATGATCAAACATAAAAACCACTGAACCTGAAGTTCCAAAATTTCCTTCACATTTATTAAAAATTGCTCTAACATTAGCAACAGTTCTATTATTATTGTCGGTCGCGGTTTCAATTAATACAGCTATACCGTGGGGAGCATAGCCTTCAAATAAAACTTCTTTAAAATTGGCGGTATCCTTATCGGTAGCTTTTTTAATAGCTCGTTCTACATTGTCTTTTGGCATATTTGCAGCCTTAGCATTCTGCATAACAGCTCTTAATCTAGAATTTGTGTCTGGGTTTGGTCCTCCCTCTTTTACAGCCATCACTATATCCTTCCCAATTCTTGTAAATGTTTTGGCCATTGCAGACCAACGTTTCATTTTTCTTGCTTTTCTAAATTCGAATGCTCTTCCCATGATTAACTTTTTATTAAAGACTACATTTTTACTAATTAAACTTGAACAACACCTAAATTAAACTTCCTCTCTATTGGTGCGTGGTTTGCTGCTTCAATACCCATTGAAACCCAAGTTCTAGTGTCTAATGGATTTATGACTCCATCGGTCCAAATTCTAGCAGCAGCATAATAAGGAGATATTTGATGATCATAGCGAGATTTTATTTTTTCAAATAATTCATCTTCTTTTTCAGACGTAATTTTTTCACCTTTCTTTTTTAAAGAAGCTTTCTCAATTTGTAATAATACCTTTGCAGCTGAATTCCCACTCATTACAGCTAATTCTGCACTTGGCCATGATGCAATTAATCTAGGGTCGTATGCTTTACCGCACATCGCATAATTTCCTGCTCCATAAGAATTTCCAATAATAATTGTAAATTTTGGAACTACAGAATTGCTAACTGCATTCACCATCTTAGCGCCATCTTTTATAATTCCACCATGTTCAGATTTAGAACCTACCATAAAACCAGTAACATCTTGTAAAAATAATAAAGGAATTTTTTTCTGATTACAGTTGGCAATAAATCGGGTAGCTTTATCTGCAGAATCAGAGTAAATAACACCTCCAAATTGCATTTCTCCCTTTTTTGTTTTTACTACTTTTCTTTGATTGGCAACAATACCTACTGCCCATCCATCTATGCGTGCATAAGCGGTAATAATTGTTTTTCCAAACCCTTCTTTATATTCTTCAAATTCAGAATTATCAACAATACGTTTAATAATTTCCTTCATATCGTATTGCTCAGTTCTAAGTTTTGGAAGAATTCCAAGAATCTCCTCTTCTTTTTCTGAAGGTTTAACCGGCTCTATTCTATTAAATCCAGCAGTATCATGGTCACCAATTTTACCAAGAATATTTTTAATGGTGTCTAGAGCATCTTTATCATCTTTTGCTTTATAATCGGTTACTCCAGAGATTTCACAATGGGTTGTTGCACCACCTAATGTTTGATTATCAATACTTTCTCCAATAGCCGCCTTCACTAAATAACTTCCTGCTAAAAAAATACTACCAGTTTTATCTACAATCAAAGCTTCATCACTCATAATAGGTAAATAGGCACCGCCTGCAACACAGCTTCCCATAATAGCAGAAATTTGAGTAATTCCTAAACTACTCATGACAGCATTATTTCTAAAAATTCGCCCAAAATGTTCTTTATCTGGAAATATTTCGTCCTGTAGCGGCAAGTATACCCCAGCACTATCTACTAAATAGATTATTGGTAGTTTATTTTCAATGGCAATTTCTTGAGCGCGTAAGTTTTTTTTTCCAGTAATAGGAAACCAAGCGCCTGCTTTAACAGTAGCATCATTGGCCACTACAATACATTGTTTTTTTTGAATATAGCCTATTTTTACAACTACACCTCCCGAAGGGCATCCACCATGTTCCTGATACATCTGTTCACCTGCAAAAGCGCCAATCTCTATACTTTTAGTTTTGGGATCTAACAGGTAATCTATACGTTCTCTAGCGGTCAATTTTCCTTTCTCGTGATGTTTGCTAATTCTTTCTTGACCACCACCTAGTTTCACTTTTATCAATCTTTTTTTAAGTTCACTTATTAAAAGTTTGTTATGATCTTCATTTTTGTTGAAGTTTATATCCATGAAAATAGTATTTGTAGCGAATTTACAAAAGTTTGTCTTTTTTTTACAAAGATGTATTGTAAAGTTTAATTAATTACAAAAGAATTATATTCCTTGGAATATAAAATATTTTTTTATAGCTTTATATTAAATATTTTTTCCCCCCTTGTTTAATGATTAAAAAATAAAATCATGGGAGATATATCCAAAGACATAAACTCTAGATTTGAGAATAATAAAATTAAGGCTTTAATTAATATTAAATACACTGCCAACTGGATTAATAGTTATGAAAATGAATTTTTCAGACCCTTCGGTATATCTCCACAACAATACAATATATTAAGGATTTTACGCGGTGCTGAAGAACCAATAAAAGTTCAAGTAATTAAAGACAGAATGATTGATAGGGCACCAAATGCTACTCGTTTAATGGATAAGTTATGCGAGAAGAAATTGATTGAAAGAATTCGTTGTAATGATGATAGAAGAGTAGTTTTTATAAGTATAAATAAAACAGGTTTAAGATTACTATCTACCATAGATACTAATACTAAGCTTGGGTTTTTAAATAACCTTACCGAAAAAGAAGCAACAACTTTAAGTAGGTTGTTAGATAAGTTGAGGTAAAAAAATTTCAATAAATATATTCCATGGGGATTAAATTTCAATAAATTAAATTATCATGCATAAAATAAAACATAGCGCTAATTCTAGAGGTTTGGCTGATCATGGCTGGTTAAAAAGTAACCATTCATTTAGTTTTGCCAATTATTACAATTCTGATAGAATGAATTTTGGAGCATTGAGAGTTCTGAATGATGATATTGTTCAACCTAAAATGGGTTTTGAAACTCATCCTCATCAGAATATGGAGATTATATCTATTCCTTTAAAAGGAACATTATCTCACAAAGACAGCATGAATAATATTCGTTCTTTAGAGGTTAATGAAGTGCAAGTAATGAGTGCAGGAACAGGATTAACTCATTCAGAATTTAATGATAGCAAAACAGATGAGGTACATTTTCTACAACTTTGGATCATGCCTGAGAAGCTAGGAATTACTCCATCCTATAATCAAAAGATATTTAATCCTGAGAATAGAAGAAATAAATTTCAAACACTAGTTTCACCAAGAACTAATCAAGTTAAAGGTAGCTTGACTATAAATCAACAAGCTTATATTTCTATCATAGATTTAGATGCGGGAGTGTATTTGAAATATAATTTACATAATGCTGCTTACTTCTTTGTAATAAGTGGAAAGGTGGTGATAGAAAACGAAGAGTTGAATCACAAAGATGCTCTTGGTGTTACCATGACAAATAAAGTTTCTTTAAGAGCTATTAGTGATGCAAAGTTGATAGTGATAGATGTTCCTATAGATTTATTTTAAACTTTTTCTTAAAGCCTCCTAATTAATTCTTTGCTTTTCATAAAAATAAGTTTAACTTGCAAGTGTTATGCATGCATAATAAATTACAATTCATTTTTATGAAATATCCACACATTTTTGAGCCATTAGATTTAGGTTTTACAACATTAAAAAATAGAATTTTAATGGGCTCAATGCATACGGGTTTGGAAGAAGAAAAAAATGGTCTTGAAAGAATATCAGCTTATTATGCTGAGAGAGCTAAAGGAGGCGTGGGGCTTATCATAACTGGAGGAATCTCTCCAAATATTCAAGGATGGACAGGCCCTTTTTCAGCTAGGATGTCTTCAAAAAAACATGCAATTCATCATCAAAAAATCACCAAAGCTGTTCATGATGAGGGTGGAAAAATATGCATGCAGATATTACATGCTGGTCGTTATGGTTACCATCCTTTTAATGTTGCTCCCTCTAAAATTAAATCTCCAATCACACCTTTTAAACCTTTTAAGTTAACTAAGTCTGGAATAAATAGGACAATACGAGATTTTGTGAATTGTGCTAAATATTCAAAAATTGCAGGATATGATGGTGTTGAGATTATGGGATCAGAAGGATATCTAATTAATCAATTTATTGCAACTCACACCAATAAAAGAAAAGATAAATGGGGAGGTTCATATGCCAATAGAATGAGATTACCAGTTACATTGGTAAAATCTGTTAGAGAAGCGGTTGGTAAAGATTTTATTATCATTTATAGGCTTTCAATGTTAGATCTCATAGAAAAAGGGAGTACATGGGAAGAAGTAGTTCAGCTTGCAAAAGAAATTGAAAAGGCAGGAGCTACCATCATTAATACAGGAATAGGGTGGCATGAGGCTAGAATTCCTACGATAGCTACTTCTGTTCCAAGAGCAGCATTTACATGGGTTACTAAAAAAATGAAAGAGGAGGTGTCTATTCCATTAGTTACCTCTAATAGAATAAATATGCCAGCGACAGCTGAAGAAGTTTTAGCTAGAGGAGATGCAGATATGATTTCTATGGCACGTCCTTTTTTAGCTGATCCTCATTGGGTAAATAAAGCAGCTAACGAGAAGTCAGAAGAAATTAATACCTGTATTGCCTGTAATCAAGCCTGTCTAGATCATGTTTTTAAACAAAAAGTAGCAAGTTGTTTGGTAAATCCAAGAGCTTGTCATGAAACAGAATTCAATTATGATATGGCATCAGTTGCAAAAAAAATAGCAGTAGTTGGTGCTGGTCCTGCTGGGCTTTCAGTAGCTACAATAGCAGCTCAAAGAGGACACCATGTAACCCTTTTTGACTCAGAATCTGAAGTTGGAGGACAATTCAATATGGCAAAACAAATTCCTGGAAAAGAAGAATTTCACGAAACTATTCGATACTATAAAAATCAGTTGGAATTGCATAATGTTGAGTTAATACTTAATAAAAGAGTATCTAGAAATGATTTAGAAAAATCAGATTTTGAGGAAATAATTATTGCAACAGGAATTACACCAAGAACACCAAATATTAAAGGAATAAACCATCGTAAAGTTGTAAGTTATTTAGATGTTTTGAAACATAAAAAACAAGTTGGTAAAAGAGTTGCTGTAATTGGAGCAGGAGGAATCGGGTTTGATGTATCCGAATTTCTTCTTCATCAGGGAGACTCTAGTTCATTAGATATAGATACTTGGTTGGCAGAATGGGGAATTGATAAAGATATTGAGGCTAGAGGAGGTATAGCTGGTGTACAACCTTCTTTTCCATCTGCAACACGAGAAATTTTTATGTTTAAAAGGAGTAAGGGTAAATTTGGAGGTAATTTAGGAAAAACAACTGGTTGGATTCATCGCGCTAATTTAAAAAAGCAAAACGTACAATTTATCAATGAAGTTCAGTACACTAAAATAGATGACCAAGGTCTTCATTATTCTAAAGGAGAAGAATCAAAAATTCTAGAAGTAGACAATGTTATTATTTGTGCAGGACAAACTCCTCTCAAAGAATTATATACCGCTTTAGAATCATCAGGAAAAAGTATTCATATCATAGGAGGTGCAGATATAGCAGACGAGTTAGACGCTAAAAGAGCTATAGATCAAGGATGCAGATTAGCTGCCTCATTATAGTTTTTTGAAACTTTTTTTTAATGATTTATCCTACAAATTTCCAATAGAACAAAATACCATTTCTTGAATAGTATAACTTCAAAAAAATGTCGACATTTGTTTTTCTAACCAACTACTAAAGTTTTCATAATTTTAGTAACTTAAATTAATACCAATGGATAAAAATGGAGTTTTAGCATGGGCCACAATCATCATGATAGTTGTAGGTTTAGCATTGATAGGCCTAGGAGCGTTTAGATATGACGATGTGGCAGGATGGGGGTTTGCATCAGTAGGAATTGGTTTTTTTGCCATTGCATGGGTATTCAATGCATTAAAAGGAAGAGTCTAGTTTTATTTAATTTTAAATTACCATTAAATGTCTGATGATAAAAAAGTTATTTTCTCCATGTCTGGAGTTAATAAAACTTACCAAAGTACAAATAAACAAGTTTTAAAAAATATTTACTTAAGTTTCTTTTATGGAGCTAAAATTGGAATTTTAGGTCTAAACGGATCAGGGAAGTCTACACTTTTAAAAATTATAGCTGGAGTTGAGAAAAATTTTCAGGGAGATGTTACTTTTTCTCCAGGATACAAAGTTGGATATTTAGAGCAAGAGCCTAAACTAGACCCAGAGAAAACTGTTATGGAGGTAGTAAAGGAAGGTGTTGCAGAGACAGTAGCTATCTTAGATGAATACAATAAAATAAACGAATTATTTGGCTTAGAGGAAGTATATTCCGATGCAGACAAGATGGATAAGTTAATGGCACAGCAAGCTGATTTGCAAGATAAAATTGATGCCTCTAATGCATGGGAGTTGGACACTAAGCTAGAGATAGCGATGGATGCTCTAAGAACCCCTGATTCTGATAAAAAAATTGGTATACTTTCTGGTGGTGAAAAAAGGAGAGTTGCCTTGTGTAGATTACTTTTACAAGAACCTGAAATTTTATTATTAGATGAACCAACTAACCATTTAGATGCAGAATCTGTTCATTGGTTAGAACATCATTTAGCTCAATACAAAGGAACTGTAATAGCTGTAACTCACGATAGATATTTCTTAGATAATGTAGCTGGTTGGATATTAGAACTAGACAGAGGAGAGGGAATACCATGGAAAGGAAACTATTCATCTTGGCTAGATCAAAAATCTAAAAGATTAGCTCAAGAGAGCAATACAGCATCAAAGAGACAAAAAACGTTAGAACGAGAACTCGATTGGGTTAGACAAGGAGCAAAGGGAAGACAAACGAAACAGAAAGCTCGTTTAAAAAGTTATGAGCGTTTAATGAGTCAAGATCAAAAACAACAGGAAGAGAAATTAGAAATATTTATCCCAAACGGCCCTAGATTAGGAACCAATGTTATTGAAGCTTCAGGTGTATCTAAAGCTTACGGAGATAAATTACTTTATGAAAATTTAGAGTTTAATTTACCACAGGCTGGAATTGTTGGAATTATTGGGCCAAATGGTGCAGGAAAAACCACTATTTTTAAAATGATTATGGGTGAGGAAAATGCTGACAAAGGGAATTTTAATGTTGGTTCAACAGCCAAGATAGCCTATGTAGATCAAGCACACTCAAACATTGATACAGAAAAATCTATTTGGCAAAACTTTTCTGATGGACAAGATTTAGTAATAATGGGAGGAAAGCAAGTTAATTCAAGAGCTTACTTGAGTCGTTTTAATTTTTCAGGAAGTGAACAAAATAAAAAAGTTAGTACACTGTCTGGAGGAGAGAGAAATAGATTGCATCTGGCAATGACCCTTAAAGAAGAGGGGAATGTTTTATTATTAGATGAGCCAACAAATGATTTAGATGTAAATACTCTAAGAGCGCTGGAAGAAGGTTTAGAGAATTTTGCAGGTTGTGCAGTGATTATAAGTCATGACAGGTGGTTTTTAGATAGAGTATGTACACATATTTTAGCTTTTGAAGGTGATAGCCAAGTATATTTCTTTGAAGGTTCATTTTCAGAGTATGAAGAAAATAAAAAGAAACGTTTGGAAGGAGATATCATGCCAAAACGAATCAAATACAAGAAGTTAATTCGATAAAAATAGCAATTTAAGGTTTGTTATTTTTTTAAAGTGATTTTCTTTTCTTCTCCAAATTGATGTTTGTCATTTATGTATTTTTATTAAAAAATGGCTTCACCTAGATTAAATTAACCTTATATCAAATTGTCAGAAAAATTAATGATTAACGCTATTGAAAAAAATCTTTGTAGGGGTGTAAATTTACTCAATTCCATTTCTGATGAACAATATAGTAATTCTTCCACACCTCCATACTATTCCAGTATCGGAACACATATTAGGCATATTTTAGATATTTTTAATTGTATTTTTATAGGATTAGATACTCAAAAAGTAGATTTTTCTCAAAGAGAAAGAAATCCGATAGCAGAAAAAACTACTTCAGGTGGTATTGCGTATTTTAATGATATTATTTCAAAACTTAAAACTCTCTCAGAAGAAGATTTTAAGCAAATAATTGCTGTTACTGACGAATTAGGGGATGGAAAAGTAACTGTAGATTATTTTCTTGAAGCAGTTTTAATGCAAGCTCATAGTCACGCAATACATCATTTCGCAACAATAGGTTATATTGTAAGTAAATTAGATATAGAATTACTTGATGATGGTTTCGGTTATAATCCTACTAGCCCTCGATTAAGTTCAACTAATTAATTTATTTATTTATTTATCTATTTTTTGTAAACCAGTAGAATATTTCTGCAATTGTATCATTTCCTTAACAAATGGCAGTGTTTTAGTTAATTTCACTCCATTAATTTGGCTGTTATATCTAGCAATTTTAAATAGGTGCTTCCAATGATCTCTAATAATTTTTAATGCTTTAAAATAATTGATTTTACTTGCATCGTAAATATTTCCTGGTTCGGCTAAAATACCATTTATCTCTACTATCATAAAATTGCCTTCATATAGCTCTCTTAAACTGTTGTATTTAATATCTAAACGACCGTAATACCATCCATCTATTTGATGACTTATAGAATCTAAAATAGTTTCTATTTTTTTATTTATTAAGTGATTTCCATCAATAAACTGGGTTCCTTTTGAATGATTTCCAATTGAGGACAACTTCTTTACACTATTTTTCTCTAGAATTAAATTCCAGTCTATAGTAGTATCTTCTTTTAATGTTGAATAGTATATTGAAGCTCTCTTATCTTTATGAACTAATTCCAATAAGCTTGATTTTCCATCCCCTCTAATAGACAAAAACTTTTTTAAAGTAAGGGAAGAAATTGTCCCTTTTTTATGGTAAGGATATCTGTAATAAAAAATACCACATTCATATTCATGTGACATAAATTGTTGTATGATAAAATCAATAGAGTATTTTTTTAAATGATTTATAAGTGATGATTTTGTTTTAATTTTTTTTACCAATAAACCCCTAAAACCAACATCAGGTTTAATAATGAGAGGAAAAGTAATTCCCTTGTTATTTATTTCTTGTAAGGTGATCTTTATATCCTGATTTTTTCTGTGAAGAATTGATTTTGGGACGTATTTTCTCGGAATCATTTGTAGGGTATTGAATTTAGATTCAGATCCAATACCTGCGTTTTTTAATCCAGGATTTGTAGCTGTATAAAAAACAAAACTTTTTGTACGAATAGCATAATAGAGTAATAAAGGAATATTAGGCATATAAAACATTAACATAGGCCAGTATTCCCAATGAATTAATTTATAAAATTTATTTTTCATGATTATTTATCTGAAAAAAGTGCATCTAATAGGGTTTTAAACGTTTTGAAGGCAAAAAATAATGTAAAAATAATTAGTAAAGAGGAAAGAATTACTCCTAAAATACTAATATAAAAAAGGGCCCCTTCTTTGTATAATTTTAATACCTTAAAAGAGAGTGTAAGTAGGAGGGGAGAAGCAATTAATAGTCCTAATAAAATTAGTAATTTTTGTAATCCATTGGCTGCTAGGTCTTGATTTATTGCCATTATTTATAGTTTTTAATAGCTTTTCTTACACTTCCGTATTCTTGTAATAATTGGCTGGCCTTTGTTTTATTAATATGAAGTTCTTTGCAAAGCATCATAATACCTCTATTTACTAGTTTGTCATTAGATAGCTGCATATCAATCATTTTATTACCTTTTACTTTTCCTAATAGAATCATCGTAGTTGTAGAGATCATGTTCAAAACCATTTTTTGAGCAGTTCCAGCTTTCATTCTTGAGCTTCCAGTAACAAATTCAGGTCCAACAACTGTTTCTATAGGATACAATGCAGTAGTACTTAAGGGAGAATTTTTATTACAGGTTATACATCCCGTAATAATCTCATTTTTATTACACATTTCTAGAGCTGAAATTACATATGGAGTAGTGCCTGAAGCAGCTATTCCTACAACAACATCTTTTGTTGAAATTTGTTGATCTAGAAGATCTTTCCAGCCCTGAGTTTTAGAATCTTCTGCAAATTCAACGGCTTTTCGGATAGCTGTATCCCCACCAGCTATTAAACCATTTACTAATTCATGAGACACCCCGAATGTTGGTGGGCACTCAGAGGCATCTAAAATTCCAAGTCGACCACTAGTCCCAGCTCCAATATAAAATAAACGACCTCCATTGGTTAGCTTTTTAACAATGATTTTTGAAAGAAGTTCAATTTGAGGGATTGCTTTTTCAACTGCAAAAGCTACCGTTTTATCTTCATTATTTATATAAGTTAAGAGTTCTGAGCTAGACATCTTTTCCAGATGATTATAGTTAGAATCTAGTTCTGTAGTTTTTGTATAACCCATTATTTATCAAACATTACTTTATATCCATAAATATAAATATAAATTAAGCTGAAATTAATTAAATCTAAAAAAAAGAGTGCATTTATGCACTCTTAAATTTAAGAAAGGAAAAAGTATTTACATATTCCCTAAAATCTTTGTTAATGTATTACTTGGTTGCATTGCTTTATCTGCTAAAATACTGTTTGGAAGATAATAGCCACCAATATTTATTGATTCTCCTTGGATAGAGTTTAGTTCGTTAATGATTTTTTGCTCATTTGTGCTTAATTCCTCTGAAATTTTAGAAAATTCATTTTTTAACTCATTATCTTTATCTTGAGAAGCCAACGCTTTAGCCCAGAATAACGCCAAATAAAAATGACTTCCTCTATTGTCTAATTCTCCTACTTTTCTTGAAGGAGATTTTTTATGATCTAAAAACATATCTGTAGCATCATCTAGTGTTTCAGATAATACAATTGCTTTTGAGTTATTGTTTGTAGTTCCATAATGTTCTAATGATACTGATAATGCTAAAAACTCACCTAAAGAATCCCAACGTAAATGATTTTCTTTAGAAAATTGTTGCACGTGTTTTGGAGCTGAACCCCCGGCACCAGTTTCAAATAATCCTCCCCCGTTCATTAATGGAACAATAGAAAGCATTTTAGCAGATGTTCCCAATTCTAAAATAGGAAAGAGGTCTGTTAGATAATCACGAAGAACATTCCCAGTAACAGAGATTGTATCTTTTCCTTCTTTGATTCTTTCTAAACTAAATAAGGTTGCATCTTCTGGTGATAAGATTCTAATATCCAATCCTTCTGTATCGTGTTCTTGTAAATAAGTATTTACTTTTTTAATCAATTCAAAATCGTGAGATCTTTTCTCTCCTAACCAAAAAACAGCTGGTATTTCTGTAGCTCTTGCACGATTAACTGCAAGTTTTACCCAATCTTGGATTGGAGCATCTTTTACCTGACACATTCTCCATATATCTCCAGCTTCCACATTATGCTCTAATAATACAGTGTTCTTAGAATCAATTACTTGAATGATTCCATCTGCATGAACTTCGAATGTTTTATTATGAGATCCGTACTCTTCTGCCTTTTTGGCCATTAAGCCAACATTTGGAACAGTTCCCATTGTTCTCGGATCAAAAGCCCCATGTTTTTTACAAAAATCTATGGTCGTTTGATAAACTCCAGCATAAGAACTATCTGGGATTACCGCTTTTGTGTCTTGTAATTTTCCGTCCTTATTCCACATTTGTCCAGATGTACGAATCATTGCTGGCATAGAAGCATCTATGATCACATCTGAAGGAACGTGAAGATTACTGATTCCTCTATCAGAATCTACCATTGCTAGGTCTGGATTATTTTCAAAAGCTGTTTCTATATCAGAAAGTATTTCTTCTTTTTTGTAGGGTGGTAACTGGTTGATATTGCTCAATAAGTTTCCAAGTCCATTATTCACATCTACACCTACAGAATCTAGAGCTTTACCATGTTTGTCAAATAAATCTTTAAAGAAAGCGCGAACGGCGTGACCAAAGATGATTGGGTCCGAAACCTTCATCATTGTGGCTTTCATGTGTAATGAAAATAGAAGGTCATTTTGTTTTGCGTCTTCAATTTGCTCTTCTAAAAATCTTAGTAGAGTATTTTTACTCATAAATGTAGTATCTATGATTTCTTTGTCTTCTAATGCGATATTGTCTTTAAGTATAGAAACTTGTCCATTAGCGTCAGTATGAACAATTCGAACATATGTTGCACCCTCAATTGTTGTTGATTTTTCATTATTGGCAAAATCTCCTTCAGACATAGTTGCTACATGAGATTGAGATTTTGAAGACCAAACTCCCATAGAATGTGGGTTCTTTTTAGCATAATTTTTAACTGCTTTTGGTGCTCTTCTGTCTGAGTTTCCTTCTCTTAATACTGGATTAACAGCTGAACCTTTTACTTTATTATAACGTTCCAAAATAACTTTTTGATCTGTGGTTTCAACTGTCTCCGGATAATCAGGAAGTTTATACCCTAAAGATTGTAATTCTTTTATCGCTGCAATTAATTGAGGAACTGAAGCACTGATATTAGGTAATTTAATAATGTTTGCTTCGGGTTTTTTTGCTAATTCGCCTAGTTGTGTAAGAGCATCTTCAATTCTTTGATTTTCAGGTAAAACATCAGAGAAGTTAGCTAATATTCTAGCAGCTAAAGAGATATCTTTAGTTTCAAAGTTTATATGAGAACTGCTTGTAAATGCTTTTACAATTGGCAATAAAGAACGGGTAGCTAAAGCCGGAGCTTCGTCAGTAATTGTGTAAACTATTTTAGACTTCTTGGTCATTATGTTTTTTTTATATTTCTGCTAGAGATTTGATTTAAAAGGGTTTTTTTGTGTAAAAACAGCGCAAATTTAAGAATTATAGTGAAATTTAACGAAGTTAGATTGGTTTAATTTTGAGATATTTTTTTTATGATCAAATTTAAAAAATGATAAAAAAATAAAAGCCATATCCTTCAATTTCTTGAGTGATATGGCTTCTTTAGAGACTAACTGTAAACAATGACTTGTATTTCTACACAATCAAATAGAGATATGACTCTATGCTTCTTTTAAACAAAGAAACTGTCTCTTTGTTAGACTCAGATTGGAAGTCCGTCTTACTTTGGCCTAAGCCTTGGTTCAACTTGGTGGAGCTTCCATCCAGATACTTTTCAATTTGTATTACTAATAGTAAAAACTTTTTTAGTTATGTTTTGTTACTTTCGCAACTCTACAGTCTCTAATTGTCTTTGACGGAGCCTAAACTCTGTTTGGACATTTGAAAGGTGGTCTAGAAAATAAAGAACGTTACTTTATCAAATTACTCGGCCTGTCGTCTTTTTCTTTCGAAAGTTATTACATTGCTTTGTAATTATATTCAAATATAATATATGAAACGACTTATGCAAATTTTTTAAGTAATTAGAAATCAACAATGTACTAACACAAGTTGTCAACATTTGTTAATTAAAGAAGGGCTTCATTTTCATGATGCCCTTCTTTAATTATAGTTTGAAAAAGCGAATTATCTTCTTTTTTCTTGAATTCTCGCTTTTTTACCTGTAAGATTTCTGAAGTAATAAATACGAGCTCTTCTAACTTTACCTCGCTTATTAACCTCTATTTTTTGAATAGATGGAAGGTTAATTGGAAATATTCTTTCTACACCTACAGTACCAGACATTTTTCTGATAGTAAAAGTTTCTGAAGATCCAGTGCCTCTTTTTTGAATAACTACTCCTTTAAAAAACTGAGTACGAACTTTATCTCCCTCTCTAATTTCATAAAATACTGTAATAGTATCACCAGCAGAGAATTCTGGATTTTCATTTCTTGTTACAAATTCGTCTTGTACAAATTTTACTAAAGATTCCATTTTATTATTTTAAAATTTTCTAAACTAACGTTCACGATTTTCGTCAGAGGTTAATTTTAGCGAGTGCAAATCTAATGATTTATTTTAGGATATAAAATCTATTCAAGTTATTTTTTTGGTAGATAGGTTTTGCAGTAAAACACCCAAAACTTTCGTTCTTTTAATGACCCTTCATTAATAATAATTGGATCTAATTCTTCATAAGATTTAAAAAAAGGTTGAATTTTTTCAGGGAGTTTGCCTAGTTTATTTTTGTTTTTGTTTTTTTTGTCTGAGTCTATATAAAATGCATTCTTACCATTATAATCATTCATGTCATCACCTATGTAATCAAAATGAAGCGCAGGTTGATTTATTACATTTTGAGCAAAAATAGTTTTTGATGTAAAAAACCGAAGTTGTGCAGAGGTCTTATATCCATCAATTGAAAATATAAATGCTTGTGAATCTTTTTCCGAAATTTCCTCAACTTTTTCACCTAATTCTTTCCATCCTACCCAGGTGTCATCGCTCTTTACAGGAACAAAATAAAAAATAATTTGGCTTGCAATAATGACATGAAATATAATAGAGATAAGTAATTGAGTATTTAGTAGTTTTTTAGATATGTACATCCCAGCTATAATAGTTCCGGTTACGTATGATGGCATCATCCAGTTTAACTTTACCCAGTATACAGGACTGATTAAAAAGAAACCGATAAAAGTTGGTGTAAAGAATGCTAACAAAAAAAGAGTTTTTTCGGAAGGTAATGAGAATTTTATAAGTGCTTTTTTTATGTGTTTGAAGGAGAAAACTATAAATACACTGAATAAGATTGGAAGTAATAAAATTAATTGATGTCCAATTACTCCCAAAAATAAGATAGGTTTTATTTCAAACTTGCTTATTGAACTTGTTCTTTCTGAGGATTGAAAAGCAAAAGAAGCAAAGTCATTTTGATAATTCCACCACCAGACTGGAAAGGTTACTGCTATCGATATCATAAGACTTAACCATAGCCATGGAGAAATCAATAGTTTTCTGTACTTGGTAGAGAAAATAACAAAACCCAAGATACCAATTTGTAAAAGTAGAGCAGTGTATTTACTATCAAAGGCTAACCCCATAGCAATACCCGCTAAAATCCAATAGATTTTTGTTTGTTCAAAAATTGCTTTGTAAATAAATAAGATACTCAATGTCCAAAACAGCAATAGAGGAACATCTGGTGTAGAATTAAAAGAGATAACAGAAATAAAAAGCGTTGATACAAATAAAATTACACTTTTAGATTGGCGATGTTTAGACAAAAAAAGTGAAGACAATCTATAAAAACAAATAATAGTTAAACTACTGATAGTAAAGTCAGCTAATTTTACTACAAAAATTGATTGACCAAATACATCTGTAAAAATTCTTAAGATATATCCAATCATTCCGGGATGATCAAAATAAGAAAGTGAAAGGTTTTGACCATATAAATAATAATAGGCGTCTTGGGGCATTAGTCCCATAAATGGCAATAAAAAAAAGCGAAATAGTTGAAATCCTAAAACCCAGGAGATTGCAGTATTATTTTTTAAAAATGAAGTAATTTTTTTCAAATTATTAAATCTTTCTTTGGGTTTACTGGTTTTCGTCTAGTAAATCTGGTCTAATTTGTTGTGTTCGTTCATATGCCTTTTCAGATCTCCATTCATCTATTTTAGGAAAATTACCAGACAACAAAATTTCAGGCACTTTCATCCCTTCATAATTTGAGGGTCTTGTATACACAGGAGGTGATAATAAATTATCTTGAAAAGAATCAGTTAACGCAGAGGTTTCATCTCCAATAACTCCCGGAATCAAGCGCACTATGCTGTCTATTAAAACTGCTGCAGCTAATTCTCCACCAGTTAACACATAGTCTCCAATAGAAATTTCTTTTGTTATGTATCTATCACGAATTCTTTGATCTACACCTTTGTAATGACCAGTTAGAATGATAATATTTTTTTGAAGAGATAGTGTGTTTGCCGTAGATTGGTTTAATGTTTTTGCATCTGGAGTCATATATATTATTTCATCATAAACTCGTTCAGCTTTTAGTGCAGCGATACATTTAGAAATTGGCTCAATCATTAATACCATTCCTGCACCACCTCCAAATTGAGTATCATCAATTTGTTTGTAGTTTCCTGTACCGAAGGTTCTTAAATCATGAATCACAATTTCTGCCAGACCTTTTTCTTTTGCTCTCTTTACAATAGAATGATTAAAGGGGCTTTCTAATAAATCGGGTGCTGCTGAAATAATATCTATACGCATAGTTGCAAATGTACAAGAAATGTTGGTTTTAAAAGATTAAAAAGGGGGAGTACTTAACGTTTTTTAAAACTACAAAAAATAAAATTTTGAATAGTGTTAAATGGAGTTTGATGATTTTTAATTACACATTTCACTGGTTCAAATTTAGAATTAAAAGTTTTATGCATTTTATTTTTTGAATATTGAGTAATTTCTAAACCACTACATTTTAATGGTCCATTTTTTGAAAAAGTTCCAATAATTAAATTTTTTGACACATATTTTTCAGTTGTTGAAACGTACGTTTTTATATCGTTTTCTTTTGTTAGAAAATGAAAAGCTGCACGATCATGCCATACATCATAGTTTTTTTCTGGTTTAAAGTCAATAATATTTGAAACTATCCAAGTAACTTTGGTTGCTTTTGTGCCTAAACGATCTTTAGCTCTTTCTATCGCTTTACTAGAAATATCTAAAACAGAAATATTGGTGTATCCATCATCTAATAAAAAATCTACTAAAAAACTATCACCTCCACCAATGTCTATAATGCTAGCATCTTTATTTAATTTCAAAGATTGAATAAAATCAAGAGAATCTTTGGGTATTTTTTGAGTCCAACTTACCTGTTCTTGTGTTTTGGTTTCATAAACAGTTTCCCAATGTTTTTTGATGTTAAAAGTCATATAAAAAATTTATGATGATGATGAGGTGTTTAATTAGTAATTTATAAAACCTACTTATAATAATTCAATTGCTGCCTCTGCGCATCTTTCACCATCCATAGCTGCAGAAACTATTCCTCCAGCATAGCCTCCCCCTTCACCACAAGGAAATAACCCTTTAATTTCCGGATGTTCTAAATTTTCTTTTCTAGGGATGTTTACTGGTGAAGAAGTTCTGGATTCTACCCCTACAATATTTGCTTCATTTGTGTAATAACCATGCATTTTTTTACCAAAAGCATGAAACCCTTTACGTAAACGATTTCCAATCAATCTGGGTAATAGGGAATGCATGGGTGCTGAGTTTAATCCGGGTTGATAAGAGCTGTCGTTTAAATCTTGAGATATTTTTCCATCTACAAAATCTACTAACCTCTGGGCAGGGGCACTTTGCGTTCTTCCTCCAGATGTAAAAGCAAGACGCTCTAAACTCTTTTGATATTCTAGACCTTTTAATGGACCAAATTGGTCATACTTAGGGATGTCTTTATCTATATTTATTTCTACAACTATACCAGAGTTGGCAAATTTATTATTTCGTCTCGATGGAGACATACCATTAACAACAACCTCTCCACCAGATGTAGCAGCAGGAACTATAAAGCCCCCAGGACACATGCAAAAAGAATAAACCCCTCTATTATTTACTTGATGAACAACGCTATATGCAGCAGCTGGTAAAAGTTCATCTCTAACTCCTTTGCAACTATATTGAATGCTGTCTATAATTTCTTGTGGATGTTCTACGCGAACTCCCATAGCAAATGACTTTGCTTTAAGTGCTATATTTTTCTTGTGTAATAATTCATAAATATCTCTAGCCGAATGACCAGTAGCTAAAATAACTGAGTTCACAGTTAATTCATTATTATTTTCTAATCGTATGGCAACTAATTTATTGTTCTCAATAACAAAATCCGATACTTTCGAGTTAAAATGAATTTCACCACCAAAATTTAGGATAGTTTCTCTAATATTTTGAATAATTTTTGGAAGCTTATTGGTTCCAATGTGAGGGTGTGCATCAATTAAGATTTGATCTGTAGCTCCATGGTAAACCAGATTTTCAAAAATACGCCTAACATCTCCTCTTTTTAAACTTCTTGTATACAATTTTCCATCAGAATAAGTTCCAGCCCCACCTTCACCAAAGCAATAATTAGAATTATCATTAACAATGTGATCTCTATTTATAGCCTTAATATCTCTTCTTCGTTCTTGAACATTTTTTCCACGTTCCAAAACAATGGGTTTGTATCCTAACTCAATACATCGTAATGCTGCATACATCCCGGCAGGACCAAAACCAATAATATGAATTTCTTTAGCTTTAGAAACATCTTTATACTCAAAAGAGTATGCTGATTTTTCAAGAATGTTTTCATCAATATATACTGCAACTTTGTAATTAAAGAAAATTTCTTTTTTTCTGGCATCAATAGATTTTCTGAGTAATTTTATGCCACTAATTTCTTTAGAATCAACTCCAAGTTTTTTTGCAGCTTTGTGTAGTAAAGCTCCTTCTTTTTTTTCTTCAATAAGATTAGTTCGGAGTTGAATCTCTTTTATCATAGTACAAACTTACTAGATATATTTTGTTTTTGATGTTCTATTGTTAAAAACAATTTCTTTTGCACAAATAGTTGATAATGTAGAGATAAAGAAATTATTTAAAAGCCGATATAATCCTATCATTTCCAAAAATATCTTTTTTTAATTGAATATTTTTAAACCCTTTTTCTGCTAATAATATGACGGTTTCTTTTCCTAAATATTGATTGATTTCAAAGTGTAGTTGGCCATTTTTAGTTAAAAAGTTCTTAGCTAATTCGGCTATTTTATTATAAAATAAAAGTGGATTTTTGTTATCTACAAATAAAGCTAGATGTGGCTCGTTATTTAATACATTATTTTTCATCTCTTTTTTTTCCAGTTCTCTTACGTAAGGTGGATTAGAAACAATCACATCATAAAGTTTGTCTAAATTATTAGTTTTTAAAATATCTAGATGTATAAAATTGATGTCTACCTTATTTAGAAGGGCATTTTTCTTTGCAATACGAAGTGCTTCGTTAGAAACATCTATAGCACTTATTTTTGAGCTAGGAAGCTCTTTTTTTAAGGAAATAGCGATGCATCCACTTCCAGTCCCAATATCTAGTATTTTTAATTGCTTTTCATTTTTGGTTTCATTTGAATCAGTCTTATAA
>JADFAM010000060.1 GCA_015665265.1 Flavobacterium sp. | reverse complement strand
GTTTTATTAAAAAAAAAATATTTATCAGTACATCTACATTATTGTAATTATGCAAAAAAAACAGCTAAATATTGAATTTAAAAAAATACATCTATTTAATACTTTTATTTTTATTGGTAGCAAGCTGCTCTAATAGTAAGGTGCTTTTTACGAATATTCCAGAAAATATAAAAGTAAAAATCCCAGAGGCTGTGATTACATATGGAGATTTAATTGATGTAAATATTTCTTCTTTAAACAATCAAAGTACTTCAATTTTCTCACCAACAACATTAGGTAAAATAGGAACTATAAGGAATGCGGAGGCGAGAAAATTAGATGGCTATCTAGTTGACGGCATGGGAAATATTGATCTTCCAATTCTAGGAAAAATAAAAGCTCTAGGATTAACATGTTCATCACTTTCTGAATCCATAAAACTGAAACTGAAGGAATACGTTCAAAATCCAAATGTTAGAACAAAAATTTTAAATTTTAGAGTTTCTATACTAGGAGAAGTAGCAAAACCAGGAACATTTGAAGTTATAAATCAAAGTATTTCTTTTACAGAACTAATTAGTAGAGCTGGAGACTTTAACAAAAATGCAGATCCAACTAAAGTAATGATTATTAGAAATTCTAATGATGAAATTGAAACTAGATATTTAGACTTAACATCCCACGAGTTTTTAAACTCAGAATATTATTTCTTAAAACAAAACGATAAAATTTACGTAAGACCTGATAATGCATCTTTAGCATTTGATTTTGGGTTTTTAAGAAATGCAGGAGCTCTATCTTTATTAACCTCTATAATTATCCTAATTGTAAGATAATGGAAACAAATAATGGACATACTCAAGAAGATCAAATAGATATTATTGAAATATTATTTACGATACTGTCTCATAGGTTTCTGATTATTTCATCTTTAATCATATTTGTTTTCCTTGGTATGATATATAATTATTACCATCAAGATATATTTAAAACAAATGCAACACTACTAATTAGTGAAGATCAATCTGATCCTTCATCTTTTATTAATAATAATGAATACCAATTTCTTTATAACAATAAACTAGATAGCGAAGACCAAGTTGCCATTTTTAAATCTACATTGATTTTAAATAAAGTAGTAGAAAAATTAGGAGTTAACTACAGGTATTTTAAAAAAAATACATGGAAAGCTAATGAGCTTTTAACAAAAGAATCCTTACCATTTGAATTTATTTTTAAACAATCTGAATATAAAAATACCTGTACTATTAGTTATGATTCAGATAATGTTATCATTAATGTTAACGATCATATATTTTCATTTTCAAAAAATAAAAATGAGTTTGAAAATTCAATATTTAGGTATAAAGCAAAATTCTTAAATTATGAAGATTATAATACTTACTTAATTAATCAATTTGAGAAGAATGAGGCTATTGAAGAATTAAAATCAAATTATATAGTTAATCCAACAAAAAATTCAAATACGTACGGAATATCATATTCTGGACCTAATAAAGAATTAAATTCTTATACCTTAAAAGGAATTATCAATGAAATAATAGAAAACAATAAAAAAGAAAAGAAAAGTGTTTATGAACTATCATCAAAATTTATTGATTTAAGAATTTTAAAATTAGAAGAAAAAATTGACTCTATAAATCTTTTAATTTCAAAATTCAAAATTACAAATGGTGTTTATATGCCTGAAACTCAAACTAACGCAGTATTAGCCAATATAAATGATATTGACCAAAAAATATTTAAAAACTCATTACAAAGTGAACTATCAATTAAATTAGTAAATGAAGTAGAAAAACAAGACTCTTTTGAACTTTTACCAAATGATATTGGAATTGAAAATGAGAATATAAATCAAATGGTTTCTCAGTTTAACAAGATCATTATAGAAAAAAATAATTTGCTAGTTGAAGCTACAGAAAAAAACCCCTTGGTTATTCAATCACAAAATCAACTCATAGATTTAAGATCAAATATTCTTAATAGTTTACATATCTATATCAATAAATTAAACATGAAATTAAATAGGTATGAGGGTCTCAAGAAAAAAAGTAACACTATGGTAGGTGTAATCCCAATAAGAGGAGCCGAATTAAGTAATTTAGAAAGAGATCTCTTACTTGTAAACAATTTACATTCATATTTATCTCAAAAAAAAGAAGAAGCATTGATAAACTTATCTTCTTTAGAATCAAATATTAAATTAATAAATCAAGTAGATTATATTACTAAAAAAGAATCTAGTAAGTCTAAAATATTTGCAGTTTTTTTATTTACAGGGTTTTTTCTACCAGTAGGTTTTAGTCTCAGTTTGTTTTTTGTTAGAACATTTTTTGTTGATATAGAATATTTAAAAGAAAAACTTAATGATATCAGTTTTTTAGGTGTTATAAAATTTACAAAAGATAATTTATCGTTTGAAAATAAATCATTACACAACGAACTTTTAAAAAGAATTTATCATAATTTAAATATGCTAATTCCAAAGTCTGAAGATGGAAAAACGATTATGATAACTTCATGTATTAAAAATGAGGGGAAAACACATACTGCTTATAATCTTTCTACCTTTTTAGCTAGTAGAGGTGAAAAAGTTATTCTTATAGGGACAGATATACGAAACCCCGATTTATCAAAATTATTTGATAAAAAAGAACCAAATCATAAAGGACTAACAAATATCATAAATGACGATAAAAATGATTTCAAAGAACTTTTTAAAAAATATAAAATAACTTACAATCAATTAGACACTCTTTTTGGTGGAACAGAATCAACTAAGAGGATTAATATTTTTGATAGTGAAAAATTTGATAACTTAATTTCATATCTCAAAAAAAATATGACTATATTATTTTTGATACAGCCCCAATTCTATTTATGGTTGATTCTTTAGAATTATTAGAAAAATCAGATTATGTCATTCATGTTTTTAGGAAAAATTTTTCTCCCAAAAGGGTCGTAAATTATGTGTTAGATTATAAAGAAAAATACAAACCAAAAAATATAGGTTATGTAATTACAGATGACTCTAAACCTGATAAATTTATTGATAAATATGGATACGGATATGGATATGGATATGGATATGGAGTTAGCTAATTTTTGTTAGTGAAGGCTAAAAATTTATAGTGAAAAAGGATGGGAACTAAAAAGTTTCAAAAACAAAAACCTCTCCATATGGAGAGGTTTTTTATGTAAAAGAATACATTTTTTAGTATCTATAGTACTCAGGTTTAAAAGGACCCTCTTGTTTTACACCTATATAATCTGCTTGATCTGATCGTAGCTCTGTAAGTTCTACACCAATTTTCGCTAAATGTAATTTAGCTACTTTTTCGTCTAAATGTTTTGGCAACATATATACTTCATTCTTGTAAGCTGCGATATTTGTCCAAAGTTCTATCTGAGCCAATGTTTGATTGGTAAATGAATTACTCATTACAAAACTAGGGTGCCCAGTTGCACAACCTAAATTTACCAAACGCCCTTCAGCTAAAATAATAACATCTTTTCCGTTAATGGTGTATTTATCTACCTGAGGCTTAATCTCAACTTTGGTATCACCATAATTATCGTTTAACCAAGCCATGTCTAGTTCATTGTCAAAATGACCAATATTACAAACAATAGTTTTATCTTTTAAGGATGAAAAATGAGTTCCAGTAACAATGTCTTTATTTCCTGTAGTGGTAATAATGATATCTGCATTTCCCATCACAGTTTCTAGGCGTTTCACTTCAAAACCATCCATTGCAGCTTGTAAAGCACAAATAGGATCTATTTCTGTAACCGTTACAATAGAACCTGCTCCTTTAAAAGAGGCAGCTGTTCCTTTTCCTACATCCCCATAACCACATACTACAACTCTTTTACCAGCTAACATAATATCTGTAGCTCTTCTTATGGCATCTACTGCAGATTCTTTACATCCGTATTTATTGTCAAATTTAGACTTGGTTACAGAATCATTAATATTAATGGCAGGAATTGGTAACGTCCCAGCATGCATTCTTTCATACAATCTATGAACTCCAGTTGTTGTCTCTTCAGACAATCCATTAATTCCAGAAACTAGTTCCGGATAGCGATCTAATACCATATTGGTTAAATCTCCACCATCATCTAATATCATATTTAATGGTTTTTTATCTTCTCCAAAAAATAAGGTTTGTTCTATACACCAGTCGAACTCTTCTTCATTCATTCCTTTCCAAGCATATACTTCAATTCCTGCATCAGCAATTGCTGCTGCTGCCTGGTCTTGAGTAGAAAAAATATTACAAGAACTCCAAGTAACTTCAGCACCCAAAGCGATTAATGTTTCAATTAGGACAGCTGTTTGAATAGTCATGTGTAAACATCCGGCAATTCTAGCTCCTTTTAATGGTTGTTGGTCTTTATATTCTTCTCGTAAAGACATTAACCCAGGCATTTCTGCTTCTGCTAATTCTATTTCTTTTCTTCCCCATGCTGCTAAAGAAATATCTTTAACTTTGTAGGGTACGTAAGTAGCTTTATTAGTGCTCATTATTATTGTTATATTTATCTAATTTAAGACTGCAAAGTTACGTAATAACTTTTAAAACATGCCATTATATAAGACCATCCGTGTTAATGATTTTACAAAAGTTTTTGTCTGGAAGATTGAAGAGTCTTTAGAAGATTTAACTGTGGGCATTGAACTCACCAAACTTAGTAAAAAAAGATTGGAGACTATGAAATCTGTTCTGCATCAACAGGGATTTATGAGTATTAGACAGTTATTAAAACAAGCAGGATATGAAGATGCTGATGTATATTATGATGCGTTTGGGAAACCTCATTTAAAAGATAAGAACTATCTCTCTATTACCCATTCTTTTACTTTTACAGCCATCATTATCTCTGAAAAAAAACCTGTAGGTATTGATGTAGAAAAACAACGAGATAAAATTGTAAAAATTGCTCATAAATTTACACCTATAGAAGAATACAATACCATTGCAAACCATGATGCATTGGTAAGTAAATTAACAATTGTATGGGGTGCAAAAGAATCTTTGTATAAAATATATGGGAAGAAAAAACTACAATTCATACATCATATATACATTGAAGATTTTTCATTTATAGACACCAAAACAACAGGAGTTATTAAGTATCAAGGACATGTGTCTAGTCACAGCATTCATTTCTTAGAATTTGAAGGATTTACCTGTGTGTATGCTCTTTAGAATATTTAAATTAACTATCCAAAAAAAACTTGTTCACTTAAATTTTATTCCTAAAGAGATAATGTATCAAGATCTTCTTATTTTTGCCAATAGAAAATTTTGGAGTAAAAATACTTCTACCTAAAAAATAGAAATCAAGTATGAAAATATCAGTTGAGCTTACCTTAATGCCTCTTCAACAAGATTTTGAAGCACCTATAATTGATTTTATTAAAAGACTCAGAGATTCTAAATTTACAGTGCTAGAAAACCCAATGAGTACTCAAATTTATGGGGACTATGATGAGTTAATGCCCTACTTAACTAACGAAATAAAAACCTCTTTAGAACAGCAAGAAAATGCTGTTTTAAATGTAAAAATAGTAACCTCTGATCGCAGTACTTATGAACCAAATTTTTGATTTTTTTTTCGGTCAGTACTCAGGCTATTCGTCTACCGACACACTATTAGAAATTAATGCTGTCATTTTTGGTTTTATGTCTGTTTGGTATTCAAAACAAAATAATATTTGGGTATTTCCTACAGGTATGATTAGCACTTCTATTTTTGTGTATTTACTCTTGAAATGGGGTTTGTTAGGAGATATGATGATTAATGGGTATTATTTTATGATGAGTATTTATGGCTGGTATATCTGGACAAGAAAAACAGATAACAACCAAGTGACACCCATATCGGTAACTTCTAAACAAGATAAAAGGATTGGAATTCTTATCTTTATAGCTACCTTATTCTTTGTGTATTTTATTTATAAAATATTTGATAAATGGACAAGTTGGGTTGCCTATGTAGACACCATTACAACGGCAATTTTCTTTGTAGGAATGTGGTTAATGGCAAAAAGAAAAATAGAAAATTGGATCTTTTGGATTATTGGAGATATTATTTCTATCCCTCTATATTTTTACAAAGGACTTACATTTACTAGCTTTCAATATTTAGGATTTACATTTATAGCAATAGCAGGATATTACGCATGGAAAAAGACCTTAGACAAGAAGACATTAATCTCATAAAAATAGTATTGTTTGGGCCAGAAAGCACTGGTAAAACAACTCTCTCTATACAACTAGCTAAGCATTATAATACGGTTTGGGTTCAAGAATACGCAAGACCCTATCTGCAAAAAGTGTGGAATCAAGAAAGAAGAACCTGTGAAGCTAAAGATATTTTACCTATTGCCTTTGGTCAGATGGCTTTGGAAAATAGACTAGCAAAGCGAGCTGATAAAGTTCTAATTTGTGATACCGATTTATTAGAAACTAAAGTATATTCTGAGGAATATTATGGTGGATATGTAGATCCATTATTAGAAAAAGGAGCTCAGGAAAGTAGTTATGATCTATATTTTCTAACATATATAGATACCCCTTGGGAAGCAGATGACTTACGAGATAGACCAGACCAAAGAGAAGAAATGTTTCTTGCATTTAAAAATGCTCTTGAAGAAAATCATAGACCATATATTTTATTAAAAGGAAATAAAGAAGAACGGTTTAACACAGCTACTGAGGCCATTGATAAAATCATTAAAAATAAAAACAACTTATATTCGTATTCAGAGACCTTGAAAAATGAATAAAGAAACTATTTATAAAGAACTGCTCTTCAAAGCAGTTAGAAGCTCAGGAGCTGGTGGGCAACATGTAAATAAAGTTTCTTCTAAAGTTGAGTTATATTTTGACCTTGCTTCATCAGAATCATTCACTGAAAAAGAAAAGCAACTGCTTCTTAAAAACCTCTCTAATAGAATTAATAAAGAAGGAATCTTAAAAATGTATTCAAGCGAAAGTAGAAGCCAACATACCAACAAAGAAAGAGTGGTAAAAAGACTTTTTAAGATGATTGAAAAAGGACTTATTGTTCCTAAAAAAAGAAGGCCAACAAAAATTAGTAGCGCTCAAAAAATAAAACGGCTAGACAATAAGACTAAACATGCTACAAAAAAAATTCTTAGAAAAAAACCAACTTTAGACTAATTATCTTTTATTAATTCAAAAATCCATTTTACCTTTGTAATGTTCTCATAAAGGGGTGCTTTTTATAAGGCTGAGATCATACCCATTGAACCTAGAACAGGTAATGCTGTTTAGGAAAGCTAGTTAAAAAACTATTTTATATGTTATTTAACAAGTGAAGAAGTAGAATACTTCAAAAATTAATTATTCAACCATAACACAAGAATAATTACCTCTTTTTATTCGTTTTAATTATTTTTAAAATGAAAAAAATCACCATTTTTTTATTCTTGTTTGTAAGTGTCCTTACAAACGCGCAAAAAGTAACGGTTTCAGGTAAAATTGTTGACAAAAATCAAGAAATTTTAACTGGAGCTACCGTTCTTGTTAAAGAAACAAATCAAGGAATTTCATCAGATTTAGATGGAAATTTCTCATTTAAATTGAACAAAGGGACCTACACCTTAAAAGTCTCTTTCATTGGATTCAAAACCATTGAAAAAAGTATTTTTTTAGATGAAGACAAAGTAGTAACCATCATACTTGAAGAAGATGATAACGTCTTAGATGAAGTATTGGTCTCGGCAGTAAGAGCTAACTCCAGTATTCCTGTCACTTACTCCAACCTGAATAAAAAGGAACTTGCCAAACGTAATTTAGGACAAGACATTCCCATCTTATTAAACTACCTACCATCAGTAATTTCCTCCTCAGACGCTGGAGCAGGCGTTGGGTACACGTATTTAAATGTGAGAGGATCAAATAGTGAGCGTATTAATGTAACTATTAATGGTATTCCATACAACGATCCTGAAAGTCATGGGACATTTTGGGTAAACCTTGGCGATTTTGCATCATCAACAGAAAATTTACAACTACAACGAGGAGTTGGAACCTCTACCAACGGATCAGGTGCTTTTGGAGCTAGTTTAAACATCCTAACAGATGCTATCTCAGAGAATGCAGGTGGTGAAATCTCTAACTCTTTTGGTTCCTATGGCACAAGAAAACATACTGTGAAATTTACTACTGGAAAAATTAATGAGCATCTTGAAGTTTCCGGAAGGTTTTCTAACATCCATTCAGATGGGTATGTAGACAGAGCTTTTACCGACTTAAAATCATATTTTCTACAAGCCTCTTACAAAGATGAAAACACACTCATTAAAGCAGTTTCTTTTGGTGGTGCTGAAAGAACTTACCAAGCTTGGTATGGTTTAGATCCACAACAATTGGAGGAAGACAGAAGGCAAAACCCCTATACCTATGAAAACGAAGTTGATGATTATAAACAAAATCATTATCAATTACATTGGAATGAACAATTAAGTAGCCATTGGTCTACGAATTTGGGTTTAAATTATACCAAAGGTGCTGGTTATTTTGAACAATATAAAGCAACAGAAAATGCCGCTGATTTTAACAATCTAATTGAAGATGGTAGCGATGTAATTGTGAGAAGATGGTTAGACAATGATTTTTATGTTCTAAATTTCAACACCAATTATAAAGACGAGAAAATAAATTTAATCTCTGGAATTTCATATAGCAATTATACTGGTGATCATTTTGGAGAAGTAATTTGGGGAAGTAATTTGACTTCTGGTGCATCTTTTGGTGATCGCTATTATTTTAGTGATGCTAAAAAAACAGACATGAGTATTTTTTCTAAAGCAACTTATGAAATGAATGAAAAAGTAGCTGCGTATCTGGATCTTCAAGGTCGTTTTGTCAACTATCAAACCAAAGGGCTTACCTCAGACAGAAACCCTTTAGATGTAGATGCTAAATTTAACTTCTTTAATCCTAAAGCAGGTTTTATTTATAAAATAGCCCCTCAAAATAGTATATACCTTTCATATGCTAGAGCCAATAGAGAGGCCAATAGAAATGATTTTGAAAATGGTGTTTCTTCACCAGAAATATTGGATGACATAGAATTAGGATGGCGTTATAAAAACGATCGAGTACAATTAAATACCAATATATATTACATGAATTATAAAAACCAACTGGTGTTAACTGGTGCTATAGATGATGTTGGTGCACCCATAAGAGCAACCAGCGGTAAAAGCTTCCGTTTAGGGTTAGAGATAGATGCTGATATTAAATTAAATGAACAATTTTCCTTAAAATCTAATGCAGCATTTAGCACGAATAAAAATGAAGATTTTACAGCATCTATAGATGGAAGTTTACTAAACTTAGGAAATACTCCATTGTCATTTTCTCCCAATGTAATTGTTGGAAATATGGTTGTATACCAACCTAGCAAAAACCTTCAAATTTCATTCTTATCGAAATATGTAGGGGAACAGTTTATGAGCAACTTAAATAGCAACGTTTCTAAATTAGATGTTTTAGACAGTTACTTCACTAGCGATTTAAATTTTGTGTATGAGATCGCAACTAAAAAAGTGTTTGATGCCATTATCATTTCTGGTATAATCAACAATATCTTTGATACAGAATATGTAGATAGAGGATATTATTATACCTATGATGATACTTGGAGTAATCCAGGGTCTAGCACTACAATTGATGGAGCTGGCTATTACCCTCAAGCTACTAGAAATTTTTTGGTTGGAGTTACCTTAAAATTTTAATTTAAAAATAAAAAACCGAGACAATTGTCTCGGTTTTTTATTTAAAATTTTTCCATTTAGTAAACCCACCTTTTAAATCATAAACTGATTCAAACCCTACAGATATCAATTTTTTTGCTGCCTTGTTACTTCTCCCTCCAACAGCGCAATAGATATATAAAGGTTTATTTTTATCAAATCTAGTACTAACTTTAGTTACAAAATTCGGATCGAAAAAGTTAATTAAAACAGCACCTTTTATATATCCTTGTTGATATTCTTGTGGAGTTCTTACATCTAATAGTTGTATTTCCTTTGTTAAAATTTTTGCAAATTCTTCTTGAGAAATTAGTTGATGTTGTTTTGTTTCTTGAGCACAAGAACTAAAAGAATACATCATTATAAAAATGAAAAAAACCTTTTTCATATATTATTTTGAATTAGAACAAGCTGTTGCTTGTGTTCTCTTGATGTTTGTTTTCTTGATAGCTCCATAACCTCCTGCTACATCAATTACCTTACTATACCCTCTTGCTTTTAAAATAGAAGCTGCAATTACAGAGCGATAACCTCCTGCACAATGCACATAAAAATCTTTATTTGTTGGAAATTCTGAAATATGGTCATTTAAAAAATCTAATGGAGTACTCGGAACATTTTCTATATGTTCAGCCTCGTATTCTCCTGGTCTACGAACATCAAAAACGAGAGCATCTTTATCTATTTGTTGCTCTAAAACATTAGCAGGAACAGATGGTAATGTATCTATTTCTTTACCTGATGTTTTCCATGCTTCAAAACCACCGCTTAAATACCCTAATACATTATCAAATCCAACACGAGATAATCTAGTAATTGTTTCTTTTTCCATATTGTCTGGAACTACAAGTAGAATGGGTTGATGGATATCTTTAATTAAAGTCCCTACCCAAGGTGCAAAAGTACCTCCTAATCCAATAAATATAGATTGAGGGATAAAGCCTTTCACAAATTCAAACTGATGTCGTACATCAATTATAACAGCATCTATTTCATTAGCTACTAACTCAAAATCGTTTACAGAAAGTGCTTTTGCTCCTGTTTTTATAACTTCGTCAATAGATTTATAGCCTTCTTTGTTTAAAGCAACATTTAA
Source organism: Flavobacterium sp. (assembly GCA_015665265.1). Lineage (GTDB taxonomy): Bacteria > Bacteroidota > Bacteroidia > Flavobacteriales > Flavobacteriaceae > Polaribacter. The sequence goes on along the minus strand of JADFAM010000060.1, from coordinate 13,396 downwards.
TGGGAAATAAGCAGGTGGAGGTAATAATCCATCAGTTACTTCTTTAATAAATTCTTCTTTGGTCATATCTTGACGTAAGGCATAATTATGTTGCTTCTGATCACCTAGTGTCCCAACTGTCTCCTTACTTAAATTTTTACCACAAGCTGAACCTGCTCCATGAGCCGGATACACAGTAATATCATCTGCCAAAGGCATAATTTTAGTTCGTAAACTATCAAATAATGTTGCGGCCAAATCTTCTTGACTCATATTACTTTTTTGAGCTAAATCTGGTCTTCCTACATCTCCTAAAAACAAGGTGTCTCCTGTAAAAATGGCAATATCTTTTCCGTTTTTATCTTTTAATAAATAGGTAGTACTTTCCATGGTATGACCTGGAGTATGAATTGCTGTAATCGTAATGTCTCCAACTTTAAAAACTTCTCCATCAAAAGCAATATGTGAATCAAACTCAGTCGTAGCATTGGGCCCAAAAACAATTATTCCTCCTGTTTTTTCTGCTAATGTAAGATGTCCACTAACAAAATCTGCATGAAAATGTGTTTCAAAAATATAACGAATTTTCGCCTTATTTTTTTCAGCTCTTTCTATATAATCTTGCACCTCTCTTAAAGGATCTATGATAGCTACTTCACCATTACTTTCTATGTAATAAGCTCCTTGAGCTAGACAACCAGTATAAATCTGTTCTATAACCATAATTCTAATTTTCTATCTATCGTATGATTGATGTATGTAATTTGCATATTTATTTTGATACTCTTTTTCTCCAGTTTTATAATAATTAACGGCACCATTAACCCTCATATAAAAATGATCTAGAGTAATGATGTCTAAAATTTTACCTCTAAATAAATGATCTCTTACAGGGCCTTTAACACCAGCAAAGTAGAATAAAATATTTTTTTTATGATAAAATCTAATTCTCTCTTTTAACATTTCTACTCCTGTGCTATCTACTCTATTAATACTCTCTGCATCTAAAACAATGAGTTTTAAGTGAGATCCTTTCTCTTCAACCATAAGTTCTAAAGTCTCAATAAAATAACTAGCATTTGCATAAAATAATTGAGCATCGAATCTAAAAACCAAAACTTCATCATCTAAAATTACTTCATTAAAACGCTCTTTATTTCTATAAAAATCTGAGTCTGGAACTTTTCCTAACTCAGCTACATAGGGCCTAGAAGTTCTAAAAATTAAAATAATTAATGAAAGCCCAACTCCTATCATAATTCCATATTCTATACCGAATAAAAGTGTTGAAAAGAAGGTAATTACAAGTAACCAAAAGTCTAAGTTATTGGCTTTCCATAAAAATATTGCTTCTTTGATATTTACCAGTCCAAAAACAGCTACTATAATTATAGCTGCTAGAACAGTTTTTGGCAAGTGATAAAATAATGGAGTAAGAAATAACAAGGTTAAAAGTACCATCACTACAGAAACCAATGAGGCCATTCCGGTTGTTGCTCCAGATTCTTGGTTAATAGCTGATCTAGAAAAACTTGAGGTAGAGGGATATGCCTTAAACCAAGAGCCAAGCATATTACTTAATCCTAAAGCAATCAATTCTTGATTTGGTCTAAGTTTATATTCGTCTTGTTTAGCCTCTAATGATTTCCCTATAGATATCGTTTCTAAATACCCAACCATTACCAATGTTAATGCAATTGGTAATAACTCTCTCATTTGACTAATATCCATTTCAGGAAAAGAAAATGAAGGTAAGCCCGAAGGGATATCTTTTACAATAGCTACATCAGAAAATTCATCTCCAAAATAGCGTATGGTTAAAATTCCAACAACTACAACAAGTAAGGCATTTGGTATTTTTTTATTGATTCTTCTTAGCAAAATAATCACCCCTACAGAAATCAATCCAATTACGGTAGTGTGTGAATTAAAGTCTATGATATTGAACCATATATCTTCCAATACATATTGGATTTGATCACTTTGAATAAAATCTACCCCAAATAAATTTCTAAATTGATTAATGCCAATGGTCAATGCAACAGCAGAAGTAAAGCCAGAGATTACAGGTTTCGATAAAAAATTAACAATGAACCCAAGCCTAAATACACCCAATAAAAATTGAATGGATCCAACCATGAATGCCAATAATATTGCTATAGCTATATAACTGTCTGAACCAGCTAAAGCTAGTGTTGAAACACCAGTAGCCACAATTAATGAATCCATAGCTACGGGACCTATAGCTACTTGTCTAGAAGAACCAAATATTGCGTACACAAGTTGGGGAACCAAAGCACAATATAAACCGTAGATTGGAGGTAAGCCTGCAATTAACGCATACGCTATTCCTTGAGGGATTAAAATGATAGAAACAGTTATTCCCGCTATAAAATCTCCTTTTAATCTGGAGCTATTATAATTAGGTAACCATTCTAAAATTGGTATGAGTTCTTTTATTTTTTTCATCTATATGTGACCAAGGAATTAGTGTCTCATCTTAAAACAGCATTAAAATAATTCTCCTTGACTTTTCCCTTTTATTCGATTTAAATGTGTGTAAGCCAATTCAGTAACTTCTCTTCCTCTTGGAGTTCTCATAATAAAACCCTCTTGAATTAAAAAGGGCTCATAGACCTCCTCTATGGTTTCTCCATTTTCTCCAACTGCGGTGGCTAGGGTACTAATCCCAACCGGACCTCCTTTGAACTTATCTATGATCGTAGTTAAAATTTTATTATCCATTTCATCCAGACCATATGCATCTACATTTAGCGCTTTTAAAGCATATTTGGCAATTTCTATAGTAATCTTACCATCACCTTTTATTTGAGCAAAATCTCTAACTCTTCTAAGTAACGAGTTTGCTATTCTTGGTGTCCCTCTACTTCTACCTGCAATCTCTATAGCAGATTCCATAGAAATAGGAACATTTAAAATTGCAGCACTCCGTTGAACTATGGTTGTTAATAATTCTTTCTTATAATAATTTAATCTACTACTAATTCCAAAACGGGCTCGCATAGGTGCAGTTAGCAATCCTGAACGAGTAGTGGCTCCAATTAAAGTAAATGGCTCTAAATTGATTTGAACCGTTCTTGCGTTGGGTCCAGATTCAATCATAATATCTATTTTATAGTCTTCCATTGCAGAATATAAATATTCTTCTACAATAGGACTTAATCTGTGAATTTCATCAATAAACAATACGTCTCTTTCGTCTAGGTTGGTTAATAAGCCCGCTAAATCTCCAGGTTTGTCTAAAACCGGGCCTGAAGTAACCTTAATCCCTACTTGTAACTCGTTAGCTAATATATGGGCCAGTGTTGTTTTTCCTAGACCAGGAGGTCCATGAAATAAAGTATGATCTAAAGCCTCTTCTCTTTGATTGGCCGCTTCAACAAAAATCTTCAAATTTTCTATCGCTTGTTCTTGACCTGTAAAGTCATCAAACGAGAGCGGTCTCAATTTTTTTTCTACGTCCAACTCCTCATTTGAGTAGTTTTCATTTTCAGGATTTAGATGTTCGTTCATATTACAAATATACTAGAAATTGAAGATTGATTTACTTCGTCTCAAAAAACAAAAAACCTTTCCAAAAAGGAAAGGTTTTAACTATTTTTTTATCAATTAAGATGGCTCTTCTCCTGGAAGTAGTGGAACTGTTTGGGATACCCAATCTTTACCATGTAGATAATCGCTGCTATCATCTTCTGGATCTACTTTTTTGCTGTAGTCATAAGCCCATCTGTGAACCTCTGGAATTTTTCCTGGCCAATTTCCATGTATGTGTTCTACTGGAGTAGTCCATTCTAATGTATTAGAATTCCATGGGTTTTGACTTGATTTCTCTCCTCTGTAGATAGAGATAAAGAAGTTAGCTAGGAATATAATTTGACCAATCCCACCAATTAAAGCAAAATAAGTAATCACTACATTAGTGTCAGATACATCATCAAACATTGGAAATGCTGTATTAGAATAATATCTTCTTGGAAGACCTGCTAATCCGATAAAGTGCATCGGAAAAAATACACCATAAGCACAAATGATAGTGATCCAGAAATGCCAATATCCCATCGCTTTATTCATTAATTTACCATACATCTTAGGGAACCAATGATAGATTCCTGCATACATTCCAAATATAGCAGATACACCCATTACTAAATGGAAGTGAGCGACTACGAAATAGGTATCATGTATGTTGATGTCTAAAGCAGAATCACCTAATACTAACCCTGTTAAACCTCCGGTAACAAAGGTAGAAACTAATCCAATTGAAAACAACATGGCCGGATTTAATTGTAGGTTCCCTTTCCAAAGTGTTGTGATATAATTAAATGCTTTCACAGCAGATGGAATAGCAATTAATACCGTTGTAAAGGTAAATACAGATCCTAAAAATGGATTCATTCCTGAAATAAACATATGGTGCCCCCAAACAATGGTAGATAAAAAGGCGATAGCCATAATAGATCCAATCATTGCTCTATATCCAAAAATTGGTTTTCTAGAGTGTGTTGAAATAATTTCAGACGTAATTCCTAGGGCTGGTAATAATACAATATATACTTCTGGATGTCCTAAGAACCAAAATAAGTGTTCAAATAATACCGGTGAACCTCCTTGGTAATGTAATACTTCACCACTTATAAATATATCTGAAAGGAAAAAGGATGTACCAAAACTTCTATCAAATATCAATAATAAGGCAGCAGACAAAAGAACTGGAAAAGAAACAACACCTATAATTGCTGTAATAAAGAACGCCCACATAGTTAGGGGTAATCTTGTCATTCTCATTCCTTTTGTACGTAAATTTAAAACTGTTACGATATAATTTAATGACCCTATTAATGAGGAAGCAATAAAAATTGCCATGGAGCTTAACCATAATGTCATTCCTAGTCCAGAACCAGGTATAGCTTGTGGTAATGCACTTAAGGGTGGGTATATTGTCCATCCTGCAGATGCTGGTCCGGCTTCTACAAATAATGAAATAACCATAACAACACTAGAGATAAAAAACAACCAATAAGAAATCATGTTTAAGAAACCTGATGCCATATCACGTGCTCCAATCTGTAATGGAATTAATAAATTTGAAAAAGTACCGCTTAATCCAGCAGTTAATACAAAAAATACCATGATAGTTCCGTGGATAGTAACCAATGCCAAATAAATATCTGGGCTCATGATACCGTCTGTTTGGTGGGGTCCTAAAAAAGCTTCTATAATAGTAAAAGACTTTTCTGGCCATGCTAACTGTAAACGAAATAACATAGACATGAATATTCCTATAACCCCCATTATCATTCCTGTAATTAAGAATTGTTTAGAGATCATTTTATGATCATGACTAAAAATATATTTTGTTACAAATGTTTCTTTATGATGATGTTCTGACATAATCTAACTTTTTTTGTATTCTGTATTTATTTTATAACTTTTCTGCAAAAGTAGGTTGCTCTGCCAACCACTTATTATACTCTTCTTCTTCTTCAACCACAATTTTCATTTGCATGCTGTAATGAGATGCTCCACAAATCTTGTTACAAAGAAGCACATAATCAAACTCATATAAATCCTCTCCCTTTTCGGAACGAATTTTATTAATTCCTCTAGTTTTATCCATTACCTCAGATTGTTGTCTCATTTCTTCGGTGGTATATTTTGGTGTAAAGCCAAATTGAGTAACCATTCCTGGAACGCAGTTCATTTGTGCTCTAAAGTGAGGCATGTAAGCTGAGTGCAATACATCTTGTGATCTAAACTTAAATAATACTTTTTTCCCTTTTGGTAAGTGAAGCTCAGATACAGGCTTATCATCTAGAGATGCAGCATCAGACATATCTACACCAATAGGATTATTAGTCTCGTCTATAAAGTTTACATTTCCAAGTCCTAATGTATTATCTGCACCTGCATAACGAGCCTGCCAAGCAAATTGCTTAGCATATACCTCAATAACAATTGGATCTTCACTTTCATCTATGTTCATGACTTCTGTCCATTGAAAGATTCCGAAACCAATTAATACAATAATAACTACTCCTGGGATTACAGTCCAAATCATTTCTAACATATGATTGTCTGCGTAAAATTTTGCTTTATTTGTTTTTTTACCTCTGTACTTGTAGGTAAAAAAGAAAATAATAAACTGCATGATAAACTGAACAATTCCTATCAACCAAAAAGAAATATCAAATAATAAGTCATCATTTTCACCCTCGTAAGAAGCTGATTCTGGCAACATTAAAACATTCATTCCAATTAAGCAATAAATCATCAGCGCATAGATAAATATCCCAAAAAGGATGAAATATTTTCCTTGTCTGTCGTTATCTTTATCAGTGGCGATTACACCTCTTAAATTTAAGATTCTAGTAATCTGCCAAAAACTTACTCCGATTGCAACACCTATAAAAATATAAAATAGAGCTAGCATAGTATTTTTTCTTTGTTAATTATATTGATTAATGTTGACTGTCTTCTTCCGAGTGATGCTCGATATTAAAATAATGGAAATGCTCACTTTCATGTAAGAAAGGATTTCCTTTTGGGATTGGATCTGCTTTTGCAAATGCACTAAATACCGTATAAATAAATATTCCTAGAAAGAAAAAAGTGGCACTTATTTCTGGAATTCCAAAACTCCAACTTCCTCCTACTGTACCTGGCATAATCATAATAAATAAATCTACGTAATGACCTGCAAGAATTACGATTCCACCAATCACTACAAACCAAGGTCTGCTTTTAAAATCACTATTGATTAATAGTAATATTGGGAAAACAAAATTCATCACTAACATAGATAAAAACAATGTCTTATATTCTGTAAACCTCAACACAAAGTAGGTCGTTTCTTCTGGAATATCTGCATACCATATCAGCATAAACTGAGCAAACCATAAATACGTCCAGAAAACTGAAAAACCAAACATGAATTTTGCTAAATCATGGATATGACTGTCATTTACTTTTGGTAAATATCCTTTTGAACGAAGGTAAATAGTTACAAAAGCAATCACAGTGATTGCACTCACTAATAGAGTTGCTAACACATACCATCCAAATAATGTAGAGAACCAGTGGGGGTCTAATCCCATAATCCAATCCCATACTGCCATAGATTCTGTGATCATAAATAAAAACAGAAATACAACAGACATATTATAATTCTTCTTGTATAATTTGTAACCGTCATTAACTGTATCTTCTTTAATAGAGTTCTTTCTGATAAGCATTCTGTATACATTCCAAACTAATAAATAAAATACACTTCTAATAACCCACCATGGCACATTTAACCATCCTCTTTTACCGTATACTATTGGATCAAAATTCTCACTTGTTTTATCAAATACACCTTCACCCATCCATGCAAATAAATGATTAAAATGAGTGGCTGTTAATGCGATAATGATAAGCATTATAATAGACGTTGGCACTAAGTTAGCAGTGATGGCTTCCATGACTCTAAAAAGAACAATAGACCATCCAGCTTGAGCAACTCTTTGAATAGCATAAAAAGCTAATACCAGTAATGAGATCCCTAAAAAGAAAAGTAATGCTACATATACTGCAGACCAAGGTCTATTTTGTAACTGATGAAAAACATGTTCTGCATGCGCATCATCATGGTGTTCTCCATGAGTAGCTTCATCGGCATGAACTCCTGTTACATGAGCATCTTTTGATGCTTCATTGTGATTTTCTGAATGAACATCTTCAGTTTTGTGTGTTTCTGAAGAATGATTTTCATTTGTATGCGATTGTGATGAATGCTCTTCTTTTGAAGTAGATCCGTGTGAAGTTTCATCACCATGAACATCTCCATGATCAGAGCTAGCAACCATCTCCATAGCTTCTTCTACTGTAGATGGTGCGTTATAAAAACCTAGACCTATACCCAATGCCCCTAATACAATTAGAGCTATTGAAAACATTTTTAATTTACCTGAGAATTGATACATATCTTTCGTATTCTTCTTTTGTACTTATTTCAATAAATCGTTACGCAGTTTTCCAACATACTGTACTATCTGCCAACGTTCATCATGCGTGATTTGCGATGAATGAGAACCCATTAGGTTTTTTCCATGCATAATTACATGATAGATACTTCCTTCTGTAATATCTCTGTCTTTATAACTTGGTATTCCAATAAACTTTTCAGCTTGAGACAAATATCCGTTACCATCTCCTTTTTTTCCATGACAAGAAACACAGTAAATCGTATACATTTTTTTACCTTTTTCTAAAGAAATTTCATCCTGAATCAATGGAGATGTTAATTCAGATTTAGCTTTTTCATAATCTGCGTTCGTATCTGCATATTCGTAAGGTACAACTCCTCTTGCAATTGTTCCATTCACAGGTTTTAGGTTAGAAGAATATCCGGTAGTTCCTTTTTCAGCATCTGCCTCGTAAGGAACAGCCACATACATATCAGGCATGTATTGATATTGTCTTTCTCGTTTATCTGAACAAGAAAGGATGGTTACTAAGACTAAAAGTGCGATATTTAATTTGATATACTTTTTCATGAATTAGTGCTTATCTACTACGTTAATTTCTACAGCTCCAGTTTCATTTAATAATTTCATTAACTCTTCTTCATTATCATGAAGTTCAATTTCCATTAAAAAATGATCGTCTGTTGTTCTTGGATCTGGGTTTTCAGCTTTTTTAAAAGGCCAGATTCTACTTCTCATATAAAATGTGATTACCATTAAGTGCGCCGCAAAAAAGACAGTCAACTCAAACATGATTGGAACAAATGCTGGCATATTTTCTGCCCAACTAAAACTTGGTTTTCCTCCAATATCTTGAGGCCAGTCTGCTATCATTGTATAATAAGTTAACCATATGGCTATTCCTAATCCAGTAATACCATACATAAAAGATGTAATGGCTATCCTTGTTGGTGCTAAGCCCATGGCTTTATCCAATCCGTGAACAGGAAATGGACAAAATACTTCTTCGATATGATGATTTGCTGCCTTTACTTTCTTAACAGCATCTAGTACAACTTCATCATCATTGTAAAATGCGTGAATTACTTTACTACTACTCATGATTATCGTCTCTTAATTTTTTATAACTCTCACCTGAAGACTTCAAGATTGTTTTTACCTCTGCTTGTGCAATTACAGGGAATGTTCTTGCATACAATAAAAATAAAACGAAAAAGAATCCAATGGTTCCTATAAATATTCCTACATCAACAAATGTGGGCTCAAAGCGCCACCATGTTGATGGTAAATGTCCTTTACTCAATACAATGGCAATAATATCAAAACGCTCAAACCACATTCCTATATTAATTGCTATAGATATTAAAAAAGACCATATAAAACTTCTTCTTATTTTCTTAATCCAAAGTAATTGTGGTGTTAAAATATTGAAAATAATTAACGACCAAAATGCCCATGCATAAGGACCTGTTGCAGATCCTACAGATAAATAGGTATAATCCTCATATTGAGACCCTGTATACCAAGCGATAAAAAATTCAGTAGCATATGCTACGGCTACAATACCTCCAGTTAAAATAATAACAATATTCATATACTCTACATGAAGACGAGTAATGTAAGCTTCTAGATTAGTTACTTTACGCATGATTCCTAATAAGGTCTGTACCATAGCAAATCCTGAAAAGATTGCTCCTGCTACGAAATAAGGAGGAAAAATTGTTGAGTGCCAACCTGGATTAATTGATGTCGCAAAGTCCATAGATACTATGGTGTGTACAGAAAGTACTAATGGAGTAGCTAAACCAGCTAAGACCAAAGATACTTCTTCAAATCGTTGCCAATCTTTTGCTCTACCAGACCATCCAAATGATAATAGTGAATATATTTTCTTTTGAAAAGGTTTAACTGCCCTATCACGAATCATTGCAAAATCTGGCAATAATCCCGTCCACCAGAATACTAGTGATACCGAAAGATATGTTGAAATGGCAAATACATCCCATAATAACGGCGAGTTAAAGTTTACCCATAATGACCCAAATTGATTTGGAATAGGTAAAACCCAGTATGCGTTCCAAGGGCGCCCCATGTGAATGATAGGAAATAACCCTGCCTGAAAAACGGCAAATATTGTCATTGCTTCTGCAGAACGGTTAATAGCCATTCTCCATTTTTGACGGAATAATAAAAGTACCGCCGATATTAGAGTACCAGCATGTCCAATACCTACCCACCATACAAAGTTGGTAATATCCCAAGCCCATCCAATGTTCTTGCTTAATCCCCAAACTCCAATACCAGTTCCAACTGTGTAAAATATACATCCAAACCCCCATAGCATTGCTGCTAAAGAAATATAGAATGCTATATACCAGTTTTTATTTGCTTTCCCTTCAATAGGTTTAGCAATATCTTCAGTAATATCATGGTAACTTTTGTGACCTAATATTAAGGGCTCTCTAATGGGTGCTTCGTAATGAGACATATGATATATCTTAAATTTTAATTACGCTTCGTTTGTATTTCTTACTTTCACTTGATACACTACATTTGGTTTTGTTTGTAGATAATCTAAAACGTGATATGCTCTTTTATCTGCTGCTAATTTTACAACCTCTTCTTCTTCATTATTTACATCTCCAAAAGCTAATGCTCCTGTTGTACACGCATCTGAACAAGCTGTTGAAAATTCTCCAGTAGCTACTTTTCTTCCTTCTTTCTTAGCTTTTAAAATAGTTGCTTGTGTCATTTGAATACACATGGAACACTTTTCCATAACTCCTCTTGAACGAACAACTACGTCTGGATTTAAAACCATTTTTCCGTAATCATTATTCATATTGAAATCAAACTCGTTGTTGTTAGAATAGTTAAACCAATTAAAACGACGAACTCTGTAAGGACAATTGTTTGCACAATATCTAGTTCCTACACATCTATTATATGTCATTTGATTTTGACCTTGACGACCATGTGTTGTTGCAGCAACTGGACAAACCGTCTCACATGGAGCATGATTACAGTGCTGACACATCATTGGCTGAAAGGCAACTTGAGGATTCTCTGCTTCAGTTTCTAAAGCTGCATACATATCTGCATCACCTAAACCTAAACTATCCTTTGCAAACTCTCTTATAGACTGTGAATTTGGCTCTTTGTTGTATGCTTCATTAAACTTCTCTTCTACACCTGAAGAATAGTAACGATCTATACGCAACCAATGCATATCTCTACCTACTCTAACTTCGTTTTTACCTACAACTGGAACATTGTTCTCTGCATGACATGCAACAACACAAGATCCACAACCTGTACAGGAAGTTAAATCTATAGACAAATTAAAATGATGTCCTATTTCTCTGTTATGCTCTTCCCACAAGTCTATTGACTTTGCTTCAACTTCTTGGTGATCATAAGAAACCATTGCTGGCACATTCCAGCCATTTTTATGATCTTTAGGGTCTATGTTTTTATAATCTTTTAAAGTAGTTTCCTTTAAAATATCATGTCTACCAGCAATTGTTTTTTGCACTTGTGTGCAAGCAAACTCATGAACAGCTCCGGAGGTTTTCTCAATAGTAACACCAAATTGAACATTATTAGCTTTTGAATAAAGCTTGTAAGCATTAACACCTACTTGCATATCTTCTTTCAAATTGGTTTTTCTACCATATCCTAGAGCCAACCCTAAAGAACCAGATGCCTGACCTGGTTGAATCATTACTGGGATATTTTCTAAAGAAACACCATTAACGGTAATGGTAGCATAATTACCATTGATTGCCCCATTATCTTTTACTGGGTTTGTAAAGCCTAATTCTCTAGCATCTGCAATAGAAATAGTTAGATAGTTATCCCAAGCAGCTCTTGTAATTGGATCAGGAAATTCTTGCAACCAAGGATTGTTTGCTTGTTTTCCATCTCCTAAGGCTACTGATGAGAATAAGGTTAACTCAAAAGCTGACGCTTTAGTTGCTTTAACTAAATCGATAGCTGCTGAATCTATTGAAATTGAATTCTTTGAAACTTTATTTGAAACTTCTTTTGTGAAGAATCCGTCATGTAATGCTTGATTCCATGAACTTCCTCCTAATATATTTGATGTCCAATATTCTTTTAAATAATCATGATAAGAAATTGAATTACCTGACCATTTTAATAATACTTCTTGAAATTGAGCAGTATTAAATAATTTTTGAATAGTAGGCTGAACTAATCCAAAATTTCCTTTTGTCATCATAACATCTCCCCATGACTCGAGGAAATGAGTTATTGGCAATGTGTATTGAGTAGAGTTTGCGGTAGCGTCATTTTGAATTGACATAGCTACTGATAGCTCTAATTTTTTTAATGACTCAGCAAATTCTGAACCTACAGATAAATTATATACAGGGTCTACATTATAAGTGAGTAATCCTTTTACTTTACCAGCTTTCATGTCGGCAACAACTTGAGCTAGTTCTGTTTCGTTTCCTTTTCTAATATGCAATGGATTAGCTGCATCAAATACAATACTTTTTAGAGCCTCATTGATAGCAAAAGCAATTAGCTGTGCATTTTTATCTGAAGATCCAGATACTACAACTCCGTGTGAACCAGATTTCTTTAACGCTGCTGCAACATCTTTAATATGAGCATCTACTGGTGTAGATTTAGATGGTAAATTAGCCCCAGTAATCGTATTGTATAAATTAAGTAAAGCAAAAACTTGATCTGAAGGCTTTGTAACTACTCGCTTATCTGCATTTGCTCCAGTTAAAGACATGTTAGCCTCAAACTGAACCAAGTAAGACATGTGACCTGAATCTGGATTTCTACTAGCAGCGTAACCTTTTTCAAATCCCCCTTGCCAATCACCTATAAAGTCTGCACCAAATGAAACTATGGTATGAGCTTTATCAAAATGATAATTTGGGATTGCTCTTTCACCAAACATAGCTTCAAAAGCATCTGCTGTTCCACTTTCAGAAATGGCATCATAAGCAACATGCTTAATATTTGGGTAAGCTCTTGTAAATTCTAAAATAAGTTGTTCTGTAGAAGGACTTGCTAATGTTCCAGTTAACAAAACTACCGGTTGGTTAGCTTCTTTTAACTGAGTTAAAGCTGCTCCAATTTCATTATGAGCTGTATTCCAAGAAATAGTTTTTTCTCCTTTTCTAGGTTCTTTTAATCTCAACTGCTCATCATACAAAGATAAAATAGCTGCTTGAACTCTTGCATTGGTAGTTCCGTTAGCGTCTTTGTTAGGCATGATTAAAATAGGACGACCTTCACGTGTTTTTACTAAAACATTTGCAAAATCATATCCATCAGCAATCGTACTTGCATACCAATCTGCAACACCTAAGATAGTATCATCTGGCTTTACAACATATGGGATTGATTTCTTAACCGGTCCTTCACAGGCTGCAAGTGTTGCAGCTGCA
>JADFAM010000028.1 GCA_015665265.1 Flavobacterium sp. | reverse complement strand
GCTCTTGCTTAGAACAACAACAAAATAAAACATCTAATAAATTTCAATTTGCAACACCCAAAGAAGTGGGTATGATTTCTGATAGCCTTGTAAAAATTGAAAAAATGGTGATGGATTTTGTAGATGCAAAAAAATACCCTGGTGCTGTTACTTTAATTGCCAAGAATGGTAAAATTATTTATGAGTCTGAGATAGGTTGGTCAGATTCATTAAGAACTGAACCCTACAGAAAAGATCATTTATTTAGACTAGCTTCTATGACTAAACCTATAGTATCTTTAGCTGCTATGCAATTAATTGAAGCAGGAAAAATTAAGCTAGATGACCCTGTAGGAAACTATATTCCAACATTTAAAGAAACAACTATTTTACAAAGCTTTAACCCAGCAGATTCGAGTTGGACTAGCTCACCATCTGTTTCCACCCCTACCATTAGACAATTATTAACTCACACATCTGGAGTTCCATATGGTTTTATTAGTCCAAATGTTTATCAAATTATACTTGCTAAAAATGGAATACCAGACCTAAACACATTCCTTCCAATGACTGCCAAAGAGACAATGAGTAAGGTTGGAAACATACCTCTTGCTTTTGAACCAGGAACTAGATGGATGTATGGCTTAAACACAGATGTATTAGGCAGAGTAGTTGAAGTAGCTTCAGGTAAAGATTTGGATGATTACATTCGAGAAAAAATTACTGAACCTCTTGGAATTAAAATGCTTGATTTTTATTTTAATGATTCTTTGAGTAATAAACTTACTAAAGCTTTTATGCCAACACCTACAGGTAAAATTACCCAGATACCAAATGTTCAGCAGCTTTTTTATATTCCTAATTACCCTACAGAAGGAGCAAAAACATATTATTCTGGAGGAGGAGGAATGACTGGTACAGCTCGTGATTATTTTCTTTTTTGTCAAGCAATGTTAGATAATGGAAAACTAAACGGTACTACCTTACTAAAAGCTGAAACAGCGGAATCTATGCATCAAAATCAACTTGATTCACTCAAATTTAGACCAGGACTAGAATTTGGTTTTGGTTTTGATGTTGCTAAAAATCATCCTAGAAAACCTGATGGAGCTTATGGATGGAGTGGAGCATTCAGTACTATTTTTTGGATAGATCCAGTAAATGATTTAATAGTTATTCAATTAAGACAAGTATTATCTTCTCCATATAATGACGATATTAATGCCAAACTAGAAAAGATAGTTTACAGTGCAATAGCCGACAACAACTAGTTTTACTAATTTCTTATACAAAAAGAGCCTCATCTAAATGATGAGGCTCTTTTTGATATTTATAAATAAAAAATCTATTATATTTTTGTAAGCCAATTTTTTGCATCAACTTCTTTGTTTATAATCTCTTTTAATTCAGAAATATGAACGCGTTGTTGCTTCATTGTATCTCTGTGACGAATAGTCACTGTATTATTTTCTATAGTCTCATGATCTACAGTTATACAATAAGGTGTTCCGGCAGCATCTTGTCTTCTGTAACGTTTACCAACTGCATCTTTTTCATCATAGAAAACATTAAAGTCCCATTTTAAATCTTCTATAATTTGACGAGCTACTTCTGGTAATCCATCTTTTTTTAATAAAGGAAATACAGCAGCTTTGGTAGGTGCTAACACAGCAGGAAGCTTTAATACGGTTCTAGTTGTATTGTTTTCTAATTCTTCTTCAACCAATGAATTTGAAAATACCGCCAAAAACATTCTATCTAATCCAATAGAGGTCTCTACCACATATGGGGTGTAGCTTGAATTATCTTCATGATCGAAATATTGTAATTTTTTTCCTGAATATTCCTCATGAGCTTTTAGGTCAAAATCTGTTCTTGAATGAATTCCTTCCAATTCTTTAAACCCAAATGGAAAGTTAAACTCAATATCTGAGGCTGCATCTGCATAATGAGCTAATTTATCATGATCATGAAATCGATAATTCTCATCACCCATTCCTAATGACTTATGCCATTTTAAACGGGTTTCCTTCCAATGCTCGTACCAATCTTTTTGAGTACCTGGTTTTACAAAAAACTGCATTTCCATCTGTTCAAACTCACGCATTCTAAAAATAAATTGCCTTGCAACAATTTCATTTCTAAAGGCTTTTCCAGTTTGAGCAATTCCGAATGGAATTTTCATTCTTCCTGTTTTTTGAACATTTAAGAAATTAACAAAAATACCTTGAGCCGTTTCTGGACGCAAATATACTTTCATAGAACTTTCTGCTGAAGCACCCAACTGAGTATCAAACATTAAGTTAAATTGTTTTACATCTGTCCAATTTTTTGAACCTGTTAAAGGATCAGATATTTCTAATTCTTCTATAAGAGCCTTTACGTCTTTAAGATCTTCTTTTTCAAGAGAAGCTCCCATTCTTGACAGAATTGTTTTTATTTTTTCTTGATATCCAACAACTCTTCCGTTAGTAGATAAAAACTCTTCTTTATTGAAAGCATCGCCAAAGCGTTTTGAGGCTTTCGCTACTTCTTTATTAATTTTCCCTTCAATTTTAGCACAGTAATCTTCTATCAAGACATCTGCTCTATATCTTTTTTTGGAATCTTTATTATCTATTAAAGGATCATTAAAAGCATCTACATGACCCGAAGCTTTCCAGGTGGTAGGATGCATTAATATAGAGGCGTCTAGACCAACTATATTTTGATGCATTTGCACCATAGATTTCCACCAATAATCTCTTATGTTCTTTTTTAATTCTACTCCATTTTGAGCATAGTCATATACCGCACTTAAGCCGTCATATATTTCACTTGATTGAAAAATATAACCATATTCTTTTGCGTGTGATAGTACCTTTTTAAACTGATCTTCTTTTTGTGCCATAATCTTTGCAAAGATACAGGAATAAAGAAATTTTTCAAGAAAAATAACCCCTACTTTATTCAATACAATAAGTAGATTTTATTTATTTTTAAAATTTATCAATCAAAAATCCCTAAAAATGAAAATAGTCCAACATCTTTTCAATCTCTTTTATCCTTCAACTTGTATTTGTTGTGAACAAAACTTATTGGATCAAGAAAACATAGTTTGTATTGAGTGTAGAGCAGATCTTCCATTTGTAGAAAACGGAGATTTTATTACAAACCAGTTGACACTTACCTTTGAAGGTAGAGTTCTTATTGAAAAAGGAGCTTCATTTTTATATTATCATCCTAGTGGAAAAGTGAAAAAACTTATTCATGAATTAAAATATAAAAACAATCAAGAGGTCGGTGGGTTTTTAGGAAGATGGTTTGGGGAGAGATTGCTTCAAAGCTCTACGTTTAAAGATTTGGACTATATAATACCTGTACCACTACATATTAAAAAACAACAAAAACGGGGCTATAATCAGTTGACTAAGTTTGGGAAAAGTTTAAGTTCTGTATTACATATAAAATACCTTGAAAATGTATTGATAAGGAATTCTACCACAAAAACTCAGACTTTTAAAAACAGAGTAGAAAGATTTAAAAACCTCATGACTAATTTTAGTATTACAGATACTACATTTTTAAAAAATAAACATGTTCTTTTAATTGATGATGTAGTAACCACTGGCGCTACTCTTGAAGCTTGTTGTAGAGAATTATTAAAAACAAAAAATATAAAAATTAGCATCGCTACGATTGCATTAACTGAATAAAAAAATTAACAAAATTCTGACATTACATTCCAAAAAATATATTGTTTATTTGTAATAAAATATCATCTATTGAGAAAAATACACTTTCTTTTATTTGCTTTCCTAATTTTATTTTTTTCGCAATGTGCTAAAAAAGGAAGACCAGGTGGTGGCCCAAAAGATGAAGATGCACCGCTCTTTGTAACTGCAGATCCTCCCTATGGAAGTATCAATTTTGATAAAAATGAAATTAATATCTATTTTAATGAATACATAAAATTAAAAGATCTTACTAAACAACTTATTATTTCTCCTCCGTTAAACCCTGCTAATCCCTCACTAATATCACCTCAAGGGAGCCCAAGTAAATTCATCAACATCAAAATTCTAGACACTTTAAAAGAAAATTCAACCTATATTTTTGATTTTGGAAATAGTGTACAAGACAATAACGAGTCTAATACATTAGAAAGATTTAAGTATGTCTTTTCCACAGGAACATACATAGACTCTTTAACTTTAGAGGGCAGTGTCAAAAACTCTTTTAAATCTGAAGATTTAAAAAATATAAAGTTATTATTGTATAGACTAGATAGCTCTTATTCCGATTCTGCAGTTTACAAGAGAAAACCTGATTATGTAACAAGTAGTTTAGACACATCTAATTATAAATTTTCAAACCTTAGCAAAGGAAATTATCTATTAGTTGCATTAAATGATGAAAGAAATGATTATTTATTCAATCCTAAAGCTGATGAAATAGGTTTTTTAAAAGACACTATTTCATTGCCCAGAGATAGTATTTTAAAAGATATTATTTCAATTTTCAAAGAAGAGTTACCTTATAAATTTAAGCGTGGAAAAGAAATTAGTAAAGGGCAACTTATTCTTGGTTATGAAGGAAAAGCAACAAAAATAAATATAGAAACACTCTCTACAGTCCCAGATAATTTTCAAACAATTACTTTTCCTCAAAAAGATAAAGACACTATAAACCTTTGGCATACACCAATTGAAAAAGATTCATTGATTTTTAAAGTAAGTAATAATGAAATTTCTGACACAATTACAATTAGATTAAGAAAGAAAGAAATTGACTCATTGAAAGTTACACAAATAACAAGTGGTGTTTTAAATTTTAAAGACACACTTTTCTTTGCTACAAATAACCCCATCATAAAAATAGATACGTTGAATATCTATTTTGTAGACGGAGATACTATCAAAATTCCCTACAAACCTTTTATATCAAAAAAAGAAAGTAAGATTGGTTTTCTTTTTGAAAAGAAATTAGAAACTAGTTATAAGTTGAACTTATACCCTGGCGCTTTAACAGACCTATTTAAAACTAGTAATGACACTCTCAATTCTTTGTTTAGAACTCGGGGTATAGATGATTACGGAGAAATTTATCTTTCTATTAAGAATCCAAACAACACTCCTGTTATTATTCAATTAACAGATACAAATGACAAAACTATTGCACAAGAAAGTACTTCTAAAAGCAATATAATTTCTTTCAAGTACTTAACTCCAAAAAAATATAAAATTAGGATTATTTACGACACCAATACCAATGGGAAATGGGATACCGGTAATTATCTACTGAAATTACAACCAGAACATGTAGAATACTTTCCTGATATACAGGAAGTTAGAGCTAATTGGCAATTACCTATTGATTTAAATATCAAAAAAATACAATAAAACTATTAAAAAATTAATCGATTATTTAAACAAGTTTTCTCAAAGACATTATAACTCCTAAATGAAGAGACTCATGAAAGTTGTTAAAAATAATTGCTTTCTCCATTGTATCAATTACAAAACCAGTACTAGTTTTATAGGAGTCGTACTCTGAAAAAATTGAAGATTCATAGTCTTCCTCTAAAGTTTTAGGGAGCCCTTTAAATAATGTTATTACCTCATCAAATTCTTCTTGTGAAAATGCATTAGAAGGTTTTGTTCCTTTTTTGTAAGCCATTATTAGGTCATCTGAAACCAAACAATCTTTCCCAGAAAGCTTATAATGTAATAATTGCTGAGTAACTACTAAATGAGCTATATTCCATGCGATATGGTTATTAAAACCTTCAGGAATAACATGCATTTGATCTAGGCTTAATCCTGAAATATAATGTAAAACTATAGCACGTGTTTTTGTTAGAATATCGAATTGTATCTTCATTTTTTTAATGTAATTTTATCAAATATAACTCATAAAATATGAAGAAAGTATATTTTTTACAAACTTGCGATACCTGCCGAAGAATTTTAAAAGAAATTAACTTAGAAGGCTTTGATAAACATGAAATTAAAGCCAATCCTGTAACAGTTTCTCAATTAGAAGAAATGTATTATTTCTCAAATAGTTATGAAGCCTTATTTAATAAAAGAGCTAAGAAATACAAATCCATGGGCTTAAAAAATGAAGTGATTACAGAAGACGATTATAGACAATTTATTTTGGAGGAATATACTTTTTTAAAGCGTCCGGTCTTTTTAGTGGAAAATGATATTTTTATTGGAAATAGTAAAAAAGAAATTGATCGCTTAAAAGAAAAGATTGGCTAATTTTTGCTCAAATATTTTTTTAATCTCAAAGCAGCATTCTCTTTTACATCTTGCCAAAATAAATTTATATCTCCAGAGTGGTAATTCTTAATTGGAGACATAAAAAGTCTCATTGGAAACTTAGGATTACTAGACCAAACTAGTCCGTCAGAAATCTCTATTTTAAGTGCTTGATCATATATTTTTTTATTGGTGTATAAAAATCCCTTGTGTTGCTCTAAAGTTGTCACTTTAGAATCATCCCATGTTATTGGATTCGTTGTTACACTTCCATCATACCAATCTTTATCATCTTTTGGATAATATCCTCTCTTGTAAGTATTCCATGACACAAATCCACCAGTTTCATCTGGTTTTGTCATGGGTTTGATAGTTTTAAATAAATTTGGTTTTACACCAATTCCTGGAATGTAAGCAGCTACTAACTTATTTTGTAATTCTTTTTCATCAAAAAAATCAGCAATCAACCTCATGGTATGCCTCGTCCCTTGACTATGACTAAGTAAGATTATTGGTCTTCCTTTGTTATATTTACTTAAGAAAACTTCAAAAGCTTTCTTAACATCTGCATACGCTATTTCTAAAGCAGCTTTTCCTCCTTCATTAAACATTTTAAAAGAACGAATATGGGCTTGACGATAAAATGGAACATATACTTTTCCTGAAAGTGCTAGTGCAGAGGCTTGATATAAAACCGCTTTATTTAAAACTTTATCATTCTGTTCTAGATCATTTATAGGTGCATTCCATCGAATATCTTCTTTGTCTGTATTTAATGTAGGATACACGTAAAAAACATCTGCTTCTAATGTGTCTAATTGAGTGGATGCAAACTCTTTAAATTCCTCTGTATACTTTGATGGTAAAACTGCCCAAGAAGACTCTAAATTATAATTTGGAATTGGTGGAACATCGCTAGAATCGAAACTTGGGATTACAAATGTAGATTTACACCCCGATAATAATATTAGGAGTAAAAAAGGTAAATAGATGTTTTTCATTTTATTTAGATTTATATTCTTCATAAGATTTCTCCTCAACTAAATCAGATCCTGTAAAAACGTTAATTTCTTTTTTTACATCAGAACGATCATCATTAACATAATATACTGCCCTAGCTAAATCTACAAATAGTTGACCAAAATCATTAGCCCTTTCACATTCTCTGATATCATCTTCAATTTTCCATAGCTTCTTATTTACCTCTAACAAATTTTTATGGAGTTTTTGTAACTTTAAACTGTCTTCACAAGCACTGTAAATCGCATCAACATCAGGAGTTAATGTATTAAATTCATGTTGAATATTTATGATTTTATTAGCATCTTTAATTTTGTTGAGTTTAATTTCTAGAATAGTGTATTTATCTATAATTTCTCCGTTAGAAACCTCTATTTTCATATTTTAATTTTTTAATTTTTTAAATTTTTAAATTTTTAAAAACTAATCCATTGGTTTACTTATAAATCCTAAGATGAGAATTTTCGTTCTACTATAGACATAAAACGTTCTTCTACCTCTTCTTTATCTGTCCAATCGTAATCTGGCTTTACCATTTTATTAATAAATTTTTTGGCTTCTTTCAGAGTTTTAAATGAGTTTAATTGAGAAACAACTCTATTAAAATCTTCTTGACTTCCTCCAAATAAATTTTTCACAAAGGCAATACGATCGTTTAACCCAATTTGAATATCACCTTGTAGTTTATCATTCAAGGATTTTTTTTGAGCATTATCAAATAAATCTAGAACCACATCTGCAGAAATAGTATCCTTAAGTTCTTCCTCTAAAGTAGGTAAATCATTAGAGGGTTTAATATCTTCTCTAATTTCTTCTTCAGTGGATACAATACCATCTTTATCTAAATCCATTTCATCAAACTCATCTTGTTTCTTTTGAAAGTCCATAAAACCACTTCCACTATCGTTAGTTAGACCACCAACAGTTTGTATCTTATCATCTTCTTCAGACCAAGGTCCTGGTTCATCTACTCTTTCTAAGAAATCTTGAATTTCAGGGTCTTGCAACCACTCATCTTCTGTTAATGAAGAATTATTTTCCACATCTTGCTCAATACTTTCTGAAGATTCTATGACTTTTTCTTGTAGTCTTTGTTCTGTATCATTCTCAGTCAACTCCTTATCAATTAAATCAGTAGCATTTTTAACCATGGCAACTAACTCTTCTTTTGTATGATCTGAATTAGGAGTATTATTAATATACTCTTCAACAAATGCTAACACAGCTAATTTTTCATATACTTCATGCGCCTTTGTTTTCAGAGCAAAAACATCTTCCTTGTTTTTCATTTGTAAAATACTGTGAGCTAAACTGGTAAGATCTGCTGCAAGTTTTTTGTGCATAAGTTGTTTTGTTAAATTATTATTTAATGTCATTTTTCAATAAATTTGTCTACATTGTAAATAAATAAATAACAAACCTACTGAAGCCTAAAATTACAAAATGTTTCTTGAAAATACAGTAAATCATACAGAACAATTTGGTTGGATAGAAGTTATTTGTGGCTCTATGTTTTCAGGAAAAACAGAAGAGTTGATAAGGAGACTTAAACGTGCTCAATTTGCAAAACAAAGAATTGAGATTTTTAAACCAATTATTGACACTAGGTATGATAATGAAAGTGTGGTGTCTCATGATGCAAATGAAATTCGTTCAACCCCTGTTCCGGTTGCCTCAAACATAAGGTTACTTGCCAATGATGTTGATGTAGTTGGTATAGATGAAGCTCAGTTTTTTGATGATGAAATTGTAACTGTTTGTAATGATTTAGCTAATCAAGGTATCCGAGTAATTGTAGCTGGTTTAGATATGGATTATAAAGGAAATCCTTTTGGCCCAATGCCTGCTTTAATGGCAACTGCAGAATACGTTACCAAAGTACATGCTGTTTGCACTAGAACAGGAAACTTAGCTAATTATAGTTTTAGAAAATCAGCAAACGATTCTGTGGTATTTTTAGGAGAAACTCAAGAATATGAACCTCTAAGTAGAGCCGCATTTTTTGAAGCACAAATTTCTAAAGTAGAAAAAGTAACTTCACAAAAAAATTCTAAAATTAGTCCTAAATAATTTTATGAATAACCATGTTACAGTTCTAGAAATTGATGGAAAAGCATTAGAACACAACTTACATTATTTTAAGAATAAACTACATCAAAAAACAAAAGTTTTAGCTGTTGTAAAAGCATTTGGCTATGGAAGTGACGGTGTTCAAGTGGCTTCATTTTTAAGTGATAAAGTAAATTATTTTGCTGTAGCCTATGCACATGAAGGAGAAGCATTAAGAGTTGCAGACATATCTACTCCAATTTTAGTCTTGCATCCACAAATTCAAAATTTTGATCAAATTGTTTCAAATCAATTAGAACCTAGTATTTACAATCTAAAAACATTAACTGCATTTTTAGCATACGCAAAAGATAAAGAACTCATAACCTACCCTATTCACCTAAAGTTTAACACAGGATTAAATAGATTAGGAATCTCTAAAGAAGAAATTCCATCTATTATGGGTTCTATTAGAAAGTCTAAACATGTTAAAATTAAATCTATTCTATCTCATTTGGCAGCCAGCGAAGATCTTAATGAGCAAGATTTTACTTTATACCAAATCAATAATTTTAAACAAATTATTCATGAGGTTTTTGGGTATTTAAATTACACACCAATGGCTCATTTATTGAATACATCTGGCGTTATAAACTATCCAGAGGCTCAATTTGATATGGTGAGAATTGGCATTGGTTTATATGGTTTTGGAAATGATAAAACAGAAACTTCACATTTAAAAAATTCACATATTTTAAAATCTACTATTTCTCAAACTCATTTTGTCAAAAAGGGAGAAACTGTTGGATATAATAGAGCCTTTGTAGCAAAAAAAATACAAAAATTGCAACGATTCCTATTGGTCATGCAGATGGCTTGTCAAGAAAATTAGGAAATGGAAATGGATCTATAACAATCCTAAATCAGAAAGCTTTAATTGTTGGTAATGTGTGCATGGACATGATTATGGTTGATGTTACTGATATTAACTGTAAAGAAGGAGATGATGTTTTTATTTTTAAAACTCGAGAAGACATCTTAACTATTTCTTCCGTATCAGAAACCATATCCTACGAAATTTTAACCATGATTTCTCAACGAATAAAAAGATTGCTAAAGTCCTAACATTTTCTTAAATTGAAATTCTTCTAAAATAATATTTAATATGGGAATGCTAAAAGAATTTAAAGAGTTTGCAGTAAAAGGTAACTTGGTTGATATTGCTGTCGGTTTTGTTATGGGTGCTGCTTTTAAACAAGTAGTAACATCATTTACTGGAGGAATAATATCGCCACTAGTAGGGCTAATTTTTAAAGCTGATTTTAAAGATTTAAAATGGATTGCTAGAGAAAAAGATGTTTCAAATAATATTTCTGAAGTAGCGGTTTTGTATGGTGATTTTTTAACAAACATTATAGATTTTATTATCATTGCTTTTGTCATGTTTGTTGTCATCAAAGCAATAAATGCTATGAAGAAAAAAGAAGCTCCTCCATTACCAGCTTCACCTTCAGGTCCTTCAGAAACAGAATTATTAACAGAAATAAGAGACTTATTATCTAAAAAATAAAATTAATCACAAGCTCGTGAAACAAGTTTGGCTTTTCTGCATGCAACCAATGTCCAACATCAGACATAATGGTTACTGATGAGTTTGGAAAGTGAGATTTTATTAAAGAAAGATCGTCATTATTTATATATCCTGAATCACCAGCTGAAATAAATAAAACATTTCCTTTGAAAGAGGTATTTAGAGGCAGTTCTTTTCCTACCTCTATATTATTTTTCGTGAGGGATTTTAAATTAAACCTGTACCCTAATACTCCTTTTTCTTTCCAGTACACGTTTTTTAATAAAAATGAACGAACACCCATATCAGGTATTAGCTCAGCGATTTTTTGATCAACTAGTTTTCTTGTATTTTGGATGGTAAAATTTACTGAATTTAGCGCTTTTAAAATCTCATTATGATGGGGATGATAATATCTTGGTGAAATATCAGCAACAATTAATTTATCTACAAAATCTGGATATTTTACTGCAAATAACATGGCAGTTTTCCCCCCCATAGAATGACCTAACAATACTATCTTTTTTAAATTATGATGGATTACATATCTAAATAAATCGTCAGCTAAACAATCATAATTAAAATCATTTTCGTGAAAACTTCTCCCATGATTTCGCTGATCTATAAGGTGAGTTTGAAAACCTTCAGCGAATTTATTTCCTATAGACTTCCAGTTATCACTCATGCCAAAATATCCGTGAAGAATAATCAAAGGAGCTCCTTTCCCAATAATTTTAGAATGTAATATTTGCATTTTATTGAAGTCTATGTAAATACATATTTACTACATTTTGAAGTCCTAAATACAGACTCTCAGAAATTAATGCATGACCAATAGAAACCTCAGCTAAATTGGAGATATTTTGTTTAAAGAATTCTATGTTATCTAAACTTAAATCATGTCCAGCATTAATACCTAATCCAAGTTCATGGGCTAGCTTTGAGGCTTGAGCATATGGTTTTATGGCCTTTTCATTTCCTTTGTCATATTCGCTTGCAAAATACTCTGTATATAATTCTATTCTATCTGCTCCAGTTTTAGCTGCTGCCTCAATTAATTTAAGATCTGTATCTATAAAAATTGAAGTTCTAATTCCAGCATTTTTAAACTCACTAATCACCTCTTTTAAATACGACTGATGCGCAACAGTATCCCATCCTGCATTTGAGGTAATTTGATTGATTTCATCAGGAACTAATGTTACCTGAGTTGGCTTGACTTCCAATACCAAATCCATGAATTTACGTATTGGATTTCCCTCAATATTATACTCTGTAATTACTTTGGGTTTTAGATCAATAGCATCCTGGTATCTTATATGTCTCTCATCTGGCCTTGGGTGTATGGTTATTCCTTGTGCGCCAAACTCTTGAATATCTTCAGCAACTTGTAATAAATTAGGCACATCTCCACCTCTTGAATTACGTAATGTTGCTATTTTATTAATATTTACACTTAACTTTGTCATTAGTTTCAAATAAAGTACAAAAGTACGGCATTAAATGATTTTAAACTATATTCGTAAGGTATGAATGTAAAAGAATACATACTTAATGACATAACAGCCTTGACTCTTGAGAGTTCAGTAAAAAATGCCATTGATATTTGTAAAAGACTTCCCATCACTCATGTCCCTATTATTAAAAATGATAAGCTTATTGGATGTTTATCTGAAACTGATTTTCAAATTATAGAAGATGAAACCTCAACCATTTCAGAATATTCTCATCTGATTGACTTTTTTTATGCTGATGAAAATACAGCTGTGTTAAACCTCATTAAGTTATTTACTAATAATGAGACTAACATACTGCCAGTATTAAATGATGAAAAAAAGTACTTAGGCTACTATGAATTGAGTGATATACTAGATTTATTTTGCACCAGTCCTTTTTTAATTCATGAAGGAATTATAATTATTGTAGAAAAAAATAAAAAAGACTTTTCTATTAGTGAAATAAGCCAAATTATTGAAATTAATGGAGGAAAAGTTCTTGGACTTTATCTTTCATTAGACATCTCCGACAACTCTCAGGCTACAATCAAAATTAATTCTGAAGATATTAACGAGATAATCCAAACTTTTAGAAGATATAATTACAATGTAGTTTCAGAACACAAGGATGATTTTTACCTTCAAGATTTGAAAGATAGATCTGATTACTTACAGAAATACCTAGACATTTAATGATTAAAAAAGTAGCTATTTTCGGTCAAATTTATTCTGCAAATGCAGAAAAAGAAATCACTATTCTTTTAAAAGCTTTGGAGAAATATAATGTGGTTGTTTTTTTTGAGAAAAACTTCTATGATATTCTAAAACAACACAATCACATCTCAAAAAAATTTGCAACTTTTACTAGTTTTAATGACTTAAATAATTCTTTTGATGTTTTTTTTAGCATTGGTGGAGATGGAACTATTTTGAGAGCTATTACCTATATTCGAGATTTAAATATCCCTATTTTAGGAATTAATACAGGTCGTCTTGGTTTTTTAGCAAATATTCAAAAAGACTCTATTGAAAAGTCTATTGATTTGTTGATTGCAAAAAAATATAAAATTCAAGAAAGAACCTTGCTAAGTATAAGAACTAGCCCTGAGATTTCATCTATAAGTGAACTCTCTTTTGCTTTGAATGAAATTACCATAGCAAGAGAAAACACAACTTCCATGATTGGTGTGAAGACCTTTCTAAATAACGAATACTTAACTAATTATTGGTCTGATGGGCTAATTATAGCTACACCTACAGGATCTACTGGATACTCATTAAGTTGCAATGGACCTGTGATTTCTCCTAACTCCAAGAACTTTATTATTACTCCAATAGCTCCTCATAATTTTAATGCAAGACCTATGGTAATTCCAGATAATACCCACATTCAACTAGAAGTAGAATCTAGAGAAAAAAGTTTTTTAATATCATTAGATTCCAGAATTACTTCTGTTCCAAAAGAAACAAAAATTTACATTGAAAAATCCTCATTTACAATTAAGAGTATTATTCCTTCAAACCAATCTTTTTTCTCTACATTAAGAACTAAACTTTTGTGGGGAGAAGATACAAGAAACGAATCTAATATTTAGCCATAAAAAAACAATAAAAAAACAAAAATCTAGTTATTCAAAAAGACTTACCTATTAACTTTATAAAGCGAATAGATTTTTTTATATTTGCGAGCTATTTTTTAGGATGATAAAGCATTTAATTTTGTTATTATTTATTTGTGTTTCAAGCAATTGTTTATCACAAATAAACGAAATTGGTTTTTTTATAGGTGGAGTTAATTATGTTGGAGATGTTGGGACCACCAATTATATTAGACCAAATAATACTGGAGGTACTATTTTGTACAAGTATAACTTAAATCCTAGGATAGCAATTAGAGGAAATTTCAGTTATTTTAATCTTTTAGGAAATGATGCTGATTCTGAAAATAAAATTAGACAACAAAGAGGTGAGAGTTTTAAAAACTCAATTAATGAATTTGCAGTGGGTATAGAATATAATTTTTACAAATACGATTTGTCTTCTAGAGACCATATCAGTACCCCATATATTTTATTACAAATGGCTGCAGTAGATTATGAAACTCCCAGGTTGCAAAACCCTGACAGCAGCTACAAATTTACAAGAAATACATCTGTCTCCATTCCTTTCGGAATTGGATTCAAAACTAAAGTTTATGGGAAAATTGCATTTGCAATTGAAACTACATTTCGTTACACTTTTACAGATGAACTAGATTATTCAACAAATAGATTTTCAGATTTTGATTATGCGGGTACTTCAAATGATTGGTATATGTTTTCGGGAATCTCATTAGTTTACACATTTGGTAGGCCTGCCTGCTTTGCAGACCAAAGATAGAATTATGGATAAAAAAATACTTATTAACCCTGATAGGATCCCAAAACACATCGCCGTGATTATGGACGGCAACGGAAGATGGGCAAAAAACAAGGGTATGAATCGTATTTTTGGTCATAAAAATGCCATAACTGCTGTTAGAGAAACCATTGAAGCCGCTGCGCAAATTGGAACAAAAGCCATTACATTATATGCTTTTTCAACTGAAAATTGGAACAGACCTAAAGTTGAAGTTAATGCTTTAATGGCATTGCTTATTAAATCTCTAGATAAGGAACTTAATACGCTACAGGAAAATGAGGTTAGGTTTAATAGTATTGGAAATATTAATAGCCTCCCTAAGACTGCACAAAAAACATTAAAAGAGGTTATCAATAAAACTAAAAACAATAATGGAATAGTATTAACACTTGCTCTAAGCTATGGGGCAAGAGAAGAAATTGTTAATACAATTAAAAACATATCTAAAAAAGTTGTTAATAACGAACTTACACTAGAAGAAATAGATGAAAAAATTATAAATAATCATTTATATACGTTTAATTTGCCCGACGTTGATTTAATGATAAGAACTAGCGGCGAAAAAAGAATAAGCAATTTCCTTTTATGGCAAATGGCTTATGCTGAATTATATTTTACTAATATACTTTGGCCAGATTTTAGAAAGGAGCATTTTTATGATGCTATTATAGAATATCAGAATAGAGAACGAAGATTTGGAAAAACTAGCGATCAAATTACAATTACAGAATAGTATTATTTATAATGCAATTATTTTTACAATTATACTTGTTTTATTAGCTATCCCCTCTAAAGCACAAGATACTAATAGCTCTTCTGCTCCAGTAAAAAAGGATTCTATTACAGTACAAAAAAATATTGTGTACAAGAAAGGCAAAGAATATATTCTTGGTGGAATCTCAGTAACTGGTTTACAAAAATTCACAGAGTCTACTGTTAAAGTTTTTACAGGACTTAAAATAGGACAACCCCTAAAATTACCTGGAGATAAATTAACCAGTGCTATCAAAAAACTATATGAAAGTAAGCAATTTAGAACGGTTGAAGTTTATCTATTAAGAGTTGATGGCAACACCATTTATTTAGAATTTGACGTAAAGGAACTTCCTCAGCTAAACCAAATTAGCATAGCAGGTATTAAAAAAAATAAATCAAAAAATTTAAAAACCGAAGCTGAACTGAAAACAGGAGCTATGGTTACAGATAATTTGATTGTAACGACTAAAAATTACATTCGAAAAAAATATACAGATAAAGGATTCTTAAAAACTAAAGTAAATATAAATACTAGACTAGATTCATCAGATATTAACTCTGTAAATATGAGAATTTTTGTAGATAAGGGATCCAAAATCAAGATTAAAAATATTAATTTTAAAGGTAATGAAGCTTTAGAAGATGGTAAATTGAGGGCTGCAATGAGCAATACCAAAAGAAAATTTTTAGGAAGATTTTGGAAAGGGTCTAAATATATAGACGATGAGTTCAAAGAAGATCTCGAAAGTATACTAGATACTTACAGTAGGTTAGGATATAGAGATTCTAGAATTTTGTCAGATTCTATTTCATGGAATGATGACAACACAATTAATATAGACATTGAACTAGAAGAGGGTAAACAATACATTTTTGGAGATATCGTTTTTGTGGGAAATAAAAGTTACACAGATCAACAACTAAATACCCTTTTAAAAATTGAAAAAGGAGATGTATACAATGGTGCTGTGTTAAAAGAAAGAATTACAGGTGACGGAAGTCCAACCTCGCAAGATATTCAAACATTATATCAAAATAGTGGATTTTTATTTTCGTCTGTTAATGCTGTAGAAACCAAAGTTGTAAATGATTCTATAACTGTTGAAGTTCGAATCAGAGAAGATGAAAAAGCAACCATAAACAAAGTAAGTATCATTGGAAACGATAAAACCAATGATTTTGTTGTTTTTAGAGAATTAAGAGTAAAACCTGGATCATTATTTAGTAGAGACGCCATCATCCGATCTATTCGTGAAATTGGTCAACTAGGTTTCTTTGATACGAACGTAACACCAGACGTAAAACCAAATTATCAAGATAAAACTGCAGATATAGAATTTTCAGTTATAGAAAAAGGAGGAAGTCAAATAGAACTTCAAGGAGGTTATGGTGGTGGTTCTTTTATTGGAACATTAGGATTATCTTTTAATAATTTTTCTGTAAGAAATCTATTTAAGAAAGAAGCTTACAAACCTCTTCCTATGGGAGATGGTCAATCATTATCATTAAGGTTACAAACAAGTAGGACTTTTAATACTTATAGTTTTTCTTTTACTGAGCCATGGTTTGGAGGCAAGAAACCACAATCACTATCTTTTTCTGTATACTCTTCCAAACAATTTCAATTAGATCGTCAAACTTTTGATGTAGATAAAAATAGAAGCTTAGGTATTAAAGGTGCTTCTATTGGGCTGGCAAAACGATTAACGTGGCCCAGTGACTATTTCACCCTATCACAAACATTTAGTTACCAGAGTTTTAATCTAGATGATTACCAGTTTAGAGTGGGAACAGACATTCTTAGCGATGGAGACTTAAACAACCTTGCCTATAATATTAGCCTAAGTAGAAATTCTGCTGGTCCTAGTTTAATATTCCCTACCTATGGATCCACATTCAGTATTAGTGCCAAAGCAACTATACCTTATTCACTTTTTAATAATACTGATTATCAAAGCTTAGATCCTGCTGAAAGATTTAAATGGCTAGAGTACTATAAATTATTATTTAAAGGTAAGTGGTATAATGGTTTCACAGATAAATTGGTGTTAATGGCCAATTCTGAAATGGGATACTTAGGGTTCTACAATAGTGAATTAGGAAGCACTCCTTTTGAACGCTTCTTTGTAGGTGGTGATGGTATTGCTCAATTTCAATTAGACGGTAGAGAGAGTGTTGGTTTAAGAGGGTATGAAAATAATAGATTGTCTTCAATTGAGGGTGGAACTATTTATAACAAGTTTCAATTAGAACTAAGATATTCTATCACAGATAAGCCTTCTGCTTCAATTTATACGATAGGATTTTTAGAAGCTGGTAATTCTTATGACAATTTCACTAACTTTAACCCGTTTAACCTAAAAAGGTCTGCTGGTTTGGGTATTCGTATTTTTATGCCAGCATTTGGCCTTTTAGGAATTGATTTTGCCCACGGTTTTGATCCACTTCCAGGGTCTAATGTAAAATCTGGATGGCAAACTCACTTTATAATTGGTCAACAATTTTAGAATAAAAAATTAATTTTAAATCAGAGTATGGTACTTCCAAAACATAAAAAATTTATATTAAAAGTGTTTCTGTTTCTATTCTTTTTGAGTGGTTCACAACTAAAAGCTCAAAAAGCTCAAAGAATAGCTTACATAGACATGGAGTATATATTAGAAAATGTTCCAGAGTACCTTGAAGCACAAAATACACTGAACTCGAAAGTAACTAAATGGAGAAGTTCTTTGGATAAATTGAGTAGATTTATAGAAAAATTAAAAACAGATTTGATTAATGAAAGAGCAATTTTAACAAATAATCTCATTTTAGAAAAAGAAGATGAAATTTTACTAAAACAAGAAGAACTTAGAAGACTAGAAAATTTATATTTTGGGCCCAACGGAGATATGTTTTTATTGAGAAAGCAACTTGTTAAACCTATACAAGATCAAGTATATAATTCACTCAAAGATATTGTATCAAAAAGAAAATATGATTTTGTTTTTGATAAATCTAGTGATTTAGTCATGTTATATTCCAATAATAAATACGATATTAGCGATCTTGTTCTTAACGAAATTGTAAGAGAACGAAAAATTAAGCTTAACAATGAGAAAAAAGCAAAAAAAAGATCTTCTAAAAAAGAACTAACAGCCAGACAACAAAAAGCTATTAAAAATAGAGAGGCATTAATAAAAAAGAAAGAAGAGGAACGTTTAGCCAAGAAGAAAAAAATAGAAGAAGCAAGAAAAAAAAGGATTGCAGATATTGAAGAAAAAAGAAGAGTATTAAAAGAAAAAAAAGACGCTATTAGAAAGCGAAAAGGTAATAAAGATTAAAACAATAATTAAAATTAACAAAATGAGAAAATTGAAGAGTCTACTATTAGTTGCATTTTTAACTTTAGGGATGAGTGGTATTGTAAATGCTCAAAAAGTTGGGCATGTAGTATATGAAAGAGTTATTGCAAACATGCCTGAAACAAGAGCTTTACAAGCTGAATTGGCTAAAATAACCAAGACATACAAAGATGATATCGATGGTATGAGAAAAAAACTTGATGATAAAATAAAAAAATATACTGCTGAACAAGCTCAACAGACTGAGGACACAAACAAACAACGAGCTCAAGAGGTGCAGGTTGACAACTCTAGAATACAACAAGCAGAACAAGCTGCTTACCAAGATATTCAAGAAAAACAAAATAATAAATTAGTTCCAATTATCGCTAAGGCTAGAAAAGCTATTAATGAAGTTGCCAAAGCTAAGCAAATTCTATATGTAATAGATGCTTCAGCTGGAAGAGGACTTTTAGTATCTGATGGTGAAGACTTGTATGGAGCTGTAAAAGAAAAACTTGGATTGTTGGTAGACGTGAAACAACCAACCGCTCCTGTTCAAAATTAATTAATAATATTGTTACACAAGAAAATCCTACTTAATTGGTAGGATTTTTTTATTTACAATAACTATGAACTCTACAAAAGACAATCCTATCGGTTTTTTTGACTCTGGTATAGGCGGTACATCTATCTGGAAGGAAGTTCATAAGCTATTACCAAATGAAAATACTATTTATCTGGCTGATAGTAAAAACGCCCCGTACGGTGACAAAACAAAAGATAGAATTATTGAATATTGTTTAAAAAATACAGAAATACTTCTAAATCAAAATTCAAAAATAATTGTTGTTGCGTGTAATACAGCTACAACAAATGCAATTAAAGTTCTTAGAGATAAGTACACTATTCCTTTTATAGGTATAGAACCCGCAATAAAGCCAGCTAGTTTAGTAACCAAAACAAATAATATTGGTGTTTTAGCAACCAAGGGAACTATACAAAGCGATCTATTTGAAAAAACATCAGCTAACATTAAAAGTGATATAAAAATTATAGAAAAAGTTGGATATGGTCTGGTTGATTTAATTGAAAAAGGTAATGTAGAATCTGAAGATATTGATTTTTTACTAAAAAAATATTTAAACCCTATGATGAAAAAAAATATAGATGCACTAGTCTTAGGCTGTACACATTATCCATATCTAATACCTTCCATACGCAGAATAATAACTAATGATATAAAAATTATTGATGCTGGTTCTGCCGTTGCTAAACAGACAAAAAAAATATTAGAAAAATTTAAAATCTCTCAAACTAAAGAAAACTGTAATACCACCCATAAATTTTACAGTAATAAAGACATTAAAGTCCTATCAAGATTATTAAATAATAATTGTGTAGAGATTTTAAACAAAGAATTTTAGAAAGAAGAATTTATATTAGGGCAAGCAGCGGCTCTTGGTTTTCTTGTAAATAAGTTAACTCCAATAGAAACCTGGTGAAAACCAAAATCAGTGAGTACTACATCATTCATCTGTTTTGTGTAAGTGTAAGAAAACATCCATTTATTATAATTCACACCAATAATAGGAGTAATATACACCAAATCTTCAATTGGTTTAGTATCAAAACTTTTTCTGTAGGATAACGCTCCCCATAACTGTGCATTGTTAAAATCTTTGTATGCCTTTAAGTTAAAATCTATAATTCTTTCCCCAGTAGATTCTCTAAGCTGAATCATCACAGAAGGTTCAAATTGAAAATACTGTTTTTCACCAAAATAATACCCTATTGAAAGAACATAATTTCTCAAATCTAATGGTTCTAAACTGTTGTTAAGATTGTTTTTTGCAGATAGTAATAAATTTTTAACAGTAAAATAGGATGAAAATCCTTTTTTATGATAGGCTACACTAAAATCTGCATTAAAATAACCATCACTTCTAATTATTTGTCGAACAGTTGGATCTCCTGAGAACTGTGTTTGATCTACTTGATTCTGAACTACAGAAAGTGAGAGCCCAAAAGATATTTGATTAAAAATAGATGCTCTATTTAAGTCTAGATGATATGCAAAAGTGCTTTGAAACCCTTTTTGAGAGTGGTAACCATTACTATCATTAAAAAGAATAAATCCTAAAGCAGCTTTTTCTCTAAACCTATTATGAAAACTTAGTGTTTGTAGTGATGGCGCATCTTTTACACCGCCCCATTGCTGCCTTGCCGTAAAACGTAATTTACCTGCATTACCAATACCAGCTGCAGATGGATGCACTAAATAAACATTATCAGATAAGTAATCTGAATAAATTGGTAGTGTCTCCTGACATTTTCCTTCAAATATAAAAAAAAAGGAACCAACCAATAAAATTAAACTTTTTACTATTTTCATGTAAGTTAAAACCAGTAGCAGTAAATATATTGTTTTAAATCAAATACTACAATAACATTTAATAGTTAAAATTGCTATATTTTCGTTAAATTTTGTAGAAATTTTAAGAAAAAAATAAATTTTAATTTTCCACTTTAACTAAATTAATTTTAAAAAAATCTAAAAATAAAAAAGAGAACTTTTTAAGCTTAAATAAGTAACAAAAAAGCCTAAAAAATAATAGTTATTACCTATTTAAATACTATGTAAACTAATGCTAAATAGTATTTTTGATTTAGGAAATTTAATTATAAACTTAAGTAGTTTAGTTTCTAAACCTTAAACAAAACCAAAACATTCTTATATTGTTTTGGTTTTTTCTTTTTAAAATTTAAGTTAAATCACAAAAAAACGCCTCTAACTAGGTTGTGAGTATTTATTTTTTAATTCTCCTATTTTAATTCCAAATCTTTCATTAAACTTCTTGTAAAAGTAGGGCCTACTATTTATACCTACTGAAAACATCACCTCTTTAATTGTCGGAAACTTGTTTTTTACTATTAGCTCATAAGCCTTTAATAATTTAACTTCTAAAATCACATTTACAAGACTTAAACCTAATTTAAATTTTAAAATTTCATTCAATCTTTTCTGATTGTAACCACAGGTTTCAGCTAACATATTTACATTCAGTGCTGGATTTGTTATGTTTGATATAATACATTCTCTAATTTGCTCTACCAACTTAATTGAACTACTATCAAAAACTGTTGTATTTTTTTCTCCTACTATTTTTTTTCTATTAAGGGTTCTTTCTAAAGAAAGCTGAACTCTAGAAATTATTTCATTCTTAGTAAATGGTTTTTCTAAATATTCATTGATTCCTAGTTCAGTTTGTAATTTTTTGGATGTTTTGTCTGACACTGAACTAATTAATATAAAGGGAATCTCTCTATAATCAGAGGTTTCATTAAGTGCTTTTTTGAATTGAAAACCATCCATTTCTGGCATTCTTACATCAGATATAATGAGATCAAAAGCAGTATCCTTAACTTTAGTTATGGCTTCTTTTCCATTGAAAGCAAATGTACAATCTAAAAACCCAGAAAAAATCTCTTTTAAATAGCTAGTCATTTGTGTATTATCGTCTACAATAAGAACTTTAGGATAGTTTTCCTTAGAATTGAATACTTCGTCTTGAGGCAGATAATCAGTCAATAATTTGAACTCATTTTTAACTAAAGATGTATTTGTGTTAAAATTAGATAATTTATAGGGGAGCGATACTTTAAATATACTTCCCTTGTTTAATTCTGACTCTAAATCGATAGTGCCCTCTAATCTTTTTACCAACTCAGAAATTAAAGATAATCCAATCCCAAACCCACCAATTGTTTTATTATTGCTTGTTTGATAGAAACGTTCGAATATCATTTCCTTGTCTTTTTCACTTATACCAAGGCCTTCATCTTTAACTGAAATAATTAGATTAGATTCTGTAATATTAAATGTAAAATAAACAGATGTATTAGAATTTGAATATTTAATAGCATTTGAAATCAAATTGTTGATAATAGCTTTTAGGCTCTCAGTATCGTAAGTAATAGCTAATTTATCATTAAAATTAGTTTTACAGTATAATTTTATCTTTTTGATTTCAAAATCTGGAATATAATAAGTTATTCTATCTAAAATAAAATCATTTAATTTGAATGATGTTTTTTCATTTTGTAAAAGTGATAACTTATCTGATTTTAATAGAGTTAAAAAATTATTAATAGACGAAATCATTTTATTACTATTCTTGATTGCTGTGTTCGTGTATTTAGTTCTTTTTTCGTTCACTAAATTCTCTTCAGAAAGTAAATTTAAATAACCTATTATAGAAGTGATAGGTGTTCTAATTTCATGAGACATGTTTTCTAAAAATTTCTCTTTAGATTCTAAAATAGTTTTTTGAGATTCTAAAGAAACCTCAAGTTGAAACTGCTTCTTTTTACGTTTTTGATTGATTATTAGAAAAATAGCAGCAAAAACAAAAACAATGAAAAAACCAATCATAAAATATTGATTTCTTTTTTCTACAAGTAATTTATCTTTATCCAGGTTAAGTTGTTTCATCTTATTTAACTCCTCATCCAATTGAAGGTAGTATCGCTCTACATTAAATTTGATTCTCTCCATTTTTATACTTGCAGCATTTTGTATACTATCCGATTTCTTTAAATAGCTATATGCTTTCCTATAAGAATTCTTAAAAGCATAGTAATTACTCATAACCTTTTCTTTAGAAAATTCAGAAAAAGATGAAATTTTAAAAGTTTGTACATTATTTAATTTATTAAAATAATAATCGGCTTGCGTCTTATTATCCTTGAAGATGGCATATCGTAATTTTTCTATAGTGTAATTCAAATCTTTAAATAGACCAGAATTTTGTTTATTAGTAGGACTGTATTTTTTATCTAAGTAGAATTCTCCTAAAGTGTAATTATTTAACCCATTATAAATTCTATGATAAACATCATAATACATTACTTTTAATTGATCTCTGTCTAGATTTTTTTCATTAACTGTTTGCATCATTAATAAAGAAGCATCATAATCCTCTTTAGCTACTAAAATTTTTACTTTTAGAATCTTGACTAATTCCATTAAATTTTCAAACCTAGGATGATTGGGTAAATTAATAATAGACTTTTCTAGCTGATTAAGTGATATTGAAGCTTGTTCTACAGTACCAATATATAGGTGGGTATTAATAAGATTAATAAAATTAGTAATTTGACTATTTTGGCTTCCTAATTTTTTAGAATTATTAAAATATGTAGAGGCCATTTGAAAGTCAATAATAGCCTTAGAGAACATATTATTTTTTAAATATGTATATGCAGACTTCCCATAAGATTGTCCTATAAGAAGAGAATCATTGGTAATAGAAGAAATTTTTGTCTTATATAATTGAATAGAATCTACATTATTTTTTATATCACCATACACCATCAAATCCATGTATGTTTTAGCCTGAAAAAAATTCAATGCATCTATATCATATTTATTATTTCGTAATAGTTTTTTATTAGTTAAAGATTTATAAATTAATCTTTGACTCTTTAATAATTTTAAAAATTTATGAGCAGTAATAGTAAATTCTTTCGGAGATATATTTTTTTTTAATTTATAATTTTGATTAAAAATTATCTGTAAGGAATCTACACTAATAAGTTGTTCTGTTTGGGAGTTTGTATTGAAGACAACAAATAAGAAAATAATAAGATATTTTATTTTAGTCATAAAAAAATTAATTTTTTGATCTATTCATCGTGTTAAATTATTCTTCAAATACATTTGATTAAAATAAAAAGGGTAATATTTATCTATAAAAAATAAACCTTAGGTAAGTAAATTTTAACTAATTGAAATTAGATTAAAAACTAATAAAAATCGATATAGGTTTGGAATTATAATAAATATATGTGAAAATTGATAGAACTTTTTCAAATATACTATTATTTAAAGAATATTAAAAAAAAAA
>JADFAM010000110.1 GCA_015665265.1 Flavobacterium sp. | reverse complement strand
ACGAATTTAAAAAAAAATAGACTGAGTTAACTTCTTTTCACAATTAGATATGAACAAAAATTTAGCAATTACATGCATCTTTGGTTTGATAGCTATTATACTTGGAGCTTTTACCACGCACGGATTACAGGATGTATTAACTACAAGAGAAATGAGTAGTTTAGAAACGGGTATTCGATATCAAATATATCATGTCATAGTTTTATTGTTTGTAAATACGCACTCTCCTTTTTCAAATAAATTAAAAAATTATGTGAGTTATGCCTTTTTCTTTGGTATAGTTTTATTCTCAGGGTCTATTTATGCGATTCATATTTTAAATTATCCTGTAAAAAGTATCTGGTTTGTGACTCCAATGGGAGGGCTTTTATTCATGATAGGTTGGATATTAATGATTCATTTTTTTCTTTTCAAAGTAATCAACAAAAAAAAGTGAATAAAATAATAACCGATTCTATCTTGTCTTAAAATTATGTTTAATTTTGCTTTAGTTATAACTAACAATATTATTGACATGATAGATACAAATACGAAATCGATTTCGTTAAATAGTCTAGGAATAAATAGTTCAACAATCCATTATCAACTATCCTCTAATGAATTACACTCAATAACACTTAAAAAAAATCAAGGGAAAGAGTCCTCTTTAGGGGCAATCGCAATTAACACCGGAGAATTTACCGGGCGTTCTCCAATGGATCGTTTTATTGTTAAAGATTCAATCACGAAAGATGAAATTTGGTGGGGAGATATTAACATTCCTTTTAGCACAGATAACTTCGATAAGTTATATGATAAAGTAGTTTCATATCTATCAGGAAAAGAAATTTTTGTAAGGGATAGCTATGCTTGTGCAGACCCCAATTATAAACTAAATATTAGAGTAGTAAATGAGTATCCATGGAGTAATATGTTTGCTTATAATATGTTTTTAAGACCAACAACTGAAGAGTTAGTTAGCTTTATGCCAGAATGGACGGTTATTAATGCACCTGGTTTTATGGCTGATGCTACTGAAGATGGTACTCGTCAACATAATTTTGCAATATTAAATTTTACAAAAAAAATTGCTTTAATAGGTGGTACAGGATACACAGGAGAAATTAAAAAAGGAATTTTCTCTGCCCTAAACTTTATTCTTCCTGTATTTAAAAATACATTGCCAATGCATTGTTCGGCTAACGTTGGTAAAAACCAAGACACGGCTATTTTCTTTGGTTTATCAGGGACAGGAAAAACGACACTGTCAGCAGATCCAGAAAGAAAATTAATAGGAGATGATGAACATGGTTGGACTAATGAAAATACTGTTTTTAACTTTGAGGGAGGTTGTTATGCAAAAGCAATAGATTTATCAGAAGATAAAGAACCAGAAATTTATCATGCTATAAAAAAAGGTGCAATTCTTGAAAATATAATAATGGATAAAAATGGGGTAATTGATTTTTCTGATACCTCAATTACTCAAAATACAAGAGTTAGTTATCCAATTGAACACATAGAAAATATTCAAAAACCTTCTATTGGTAAAAACCCAAAGAATATCTTTTTTTTAACAGCTGATGCTTTTGGAGTACTACCTCCTATTTCAAAGTTAACATCTAGTCAAGCCGCTTACCATTTTATATCTGGTTACACAGCAAAAGTTGCAGGAACAGAAGCAGGAGTAACAGAGCCAATACCTAGTTTTTCAGCATGTTTTGGGGCTCCTTTTATGCCACTTCATCCTACCCGTTATGCAGAAATGTTGAGTGATAAAATGAAGAAAGCAGGAGTAAACGTTTGGTTAGTAAACACCGGCTGGTCTGGAGGACAATATGGAGTTGGAAAAAGAATAGCTTTAAAGTATACTAGAGCTATGATTACTGCTGTTTTAAATGGAGATTTAGGAAATTATACGTATGAAGATTATCATATACACTCTGTATTTGGTGTAGCACAACCAAGAAGATGTCCAGGAGTTCCATCATCTGTTTTAAGTCCCAGAACTACTTGGAATAATGACGATGCATATTATAAAGCAGCGTTTAAACTTTCTAATGCCTTTAGGAAAAACTTTAAGCAATTTGAAGAATTTGCAAACGAAGAAATAAGAAGAGGCGGTCCTCAACGCTACGCTTTTTAAGTATAAAAATTACCTCATAAAAAAAGCATCCTTCATGGATGCTTTTTTTTTAATTTCTTTTGTCTACTTTTAAAATATTTAATTTGAGAAAGACAATTAATAAATCAATTCTCATTGTAGATATAACTTTTTAATTATGATTAAAAATTGGTTTAAGAAATCAGGTCCAGGAACTCTTGTAGCTGCTGCATTTATAGGTCCAGGAACCGTTACCTTATGTACATTAGCAGGAGTTAATTTTGGTTTTCATTTACTTTGGGCCATGGTATTGTCTATTGTAGCTACCATTGTATTACAAGAAATGGCCTCTCGTCTAGGAATTATATCTCAAAAAGGCTTATCTGAGGTTATTAGATCTGAAATTAAACATCCAATAATCAATAAATTAATACTACTACTTATTTTGTCGGCAATTGTTGTAGGAAACGCTTCCTATGAGGCAGGGAATATTAGTGGAGGTATATTAGGACTTGAGACTATTACAGGAGAATTAAGAATTGTTTTTGGAAACTATTCACTCAATATACTGAGTTTTGTGGTAGGAATTATAGCCTTTATATTACTTTATATAGGGAATTATAAATTTCTTGAAAGAGTACTGGTAATGCTGGTGATAATAATGAGTATCTCTTTTTTAATTACGGCTTTTTTAACAAAACCATCTATCTCTAGTATATTAAAAGGTGCTTTAGTTCCCTCATTTCCAGATGGTAGCTTATTAACAATAATTGGTTTAGTTGGAACTACTGTAGTGCCCTATAATTTATTTTTACATGCATCTTTAGTCAAAGAAAAATGGAATAATCATAAAGATTTAAAAGATGTAAGAAAAGATACTATTGTCTCTATTGCTCTGGGAGGTCTTGTTTCTATGGCTATTATTATTTCAGCCTCTTCTATAGGTTTGGGAGAAATTTCAAATGCATCAGATTTGGCGAAGAGTTTAGCACCTTTGTATGGAGATTTGGCAAGTTATTTTTTAGGAGTTGGATTATTTGCTGCAGGAATTACCTCAGCAATTACTGCACCTTTAGCTGCAGCTTATGTAGCTAGAGGATGTTTTGGATGGGAATCTGGACTAAAATCAAAACAATTTAGAGCTGTTTGGTTTCTAATCTTATTATTAGGTGTCGTATTTTCATCATTGGGTCTTAAGCCTATAGAGATTATTAAATTTGCACAGGTAGCTAATGGTATTTTACTTCCGGTTGTAGCAGGAATCCTCTTATGGGTGGTAAATAAAAAAGTAGTTTTAGGAAAGTATGTAAATTCTAAATTCCAAAATATTTTAGGGTTTATTATTTTGATTGTAACTATTTTTCTTGGGTTAAGAGGCCTAGACAAAGTTTTTGAATTTAATATTTTTTGATGATAGATATTAACTGCGATCTTGGCGAAGGGTTACATAATGAGCATATCATAATGCCACTAATTTCTTCCTGTAATATTTCTTGTGGAGCACACGCAGGTTCTATAGAAATTATAGATAAAGTTATTGATCTAGCTGTTAAACACAAAGTAAAAATAGGAGCACATCCATCCTTTCCTGATCGACAGAATTTTGGTCGTAAAGTTTTGGATATTTCCAATAGTGATCTTCAAAAAAGTTTAGAGGACCAACTTACTATTTTTAAAGATAGAGCACTGCTCCAAAACGCAACTATTCATCATGTAAAACCACATGGTGCTTTGTATAATTTAATTGCTGTAAATCGTGAAAAGGCTTCGGTAGTTATTGCTGCAATTCAACATGTTTTTGAAACTGTAAAATTATATGTGCCCTACCATTCAAGGATAGAAGAAGTTGCTATTCAAAGTGGTTTAGAAATTGTTTATGAAGCTTTTGCAGATAGAAGATATAATGAAGATTTGAGCTTGGTTTCAAGAACTTTTTCCAATGCACTTATTGAAGACAAGCACGAGGTTTTGAAACAAGTACAAAAAATATCAGATAAACAATTGGTAACTACTGTAAACTTTCATGAGAAAAAGATTAAAGCGTCTACTTTTTGTGTTCACGGAGATACTAAAAATGCCATCGAACTATTGCAGTATTTACACAAACATTTATAAATGGAGTAATTGAAGTTTCAACTTACATATAAACTTTTTGGAAGGTCAGCAATTTTAATAGAATGGCCTGCTAACATTTCACAAGAGATTATTCAAGATATTATTTCTTTTGAGAGAAAGATCAAAGAAATAGATTCTATTTTAGACACAATTATTGCCTATAACTCTTTACTTATTAGGTATCAAAACCCTATTACAAATAATGAGATTATTATTAGTCAACTAAAAAAAATATATGAAGCTTCATCCTATTTAATAAAGCAAGATCAATTTTTATGGCATATTCCTGTTTGTTATGACGTCTCTTTTGGGATTGACCTGGAGGAAATTGCCAATAAAAAAAAATGTAGTGTAGCAGATATTATTAGATTGCATACAGAAACAGATTACTTAGTTTATTTTATTGGTTTTCAACCAGGTTTTCTATACTTAGGTGGGCTGCATCAAAACCTCCATATTCCCAGAAAATCTAACCCAAGAGTCCGAGTAGATAAGGGATCTGTTGGCATAGGTGGTTCTCAGACTGGAGTTTATCCTCAAGATAGTTCAGGGGGATGGAATATCATTGGGAAGTCTCCATTAAATTTTTTCGATATAAACGCTTCAGAATCCTGTTTTGCAAAACCAGGTGATCGCATTCAATTTGTTGCTGTAGACATTCATTCTTTTTATCAAATAGAAAGAGAGGTTATAAATCAAGAATTTATTATTAAAAAAAGACTGTTGTGATAGAAGTTTTACACCCAGGAATTTATTGTTCTATACAAGATCAGGGTCGTTTTGGTTATGCAAAAATGGGTATTCCACAAGCTGGATATGCCGATACTTATGCTGCAAAAATGGCTAATGCATTATTAAAAAATCATGAGAAAGCTGCCCTTGTGGAAATTACTTTTGGACAAGGGAAATTTAAATTTAAATCCGATACCTATATCTGTTTAACTGGAGGTGATTTTTCTCCAAAATTAAATGGGAAATTAATAAAGATGCAATCTGTTTACCCTATTAAAAAAGATTCAGTTTTATCATTTGGGAAAAGAGTTTATGGAGCTAGAGTTTATTTGTCTGTTCAAGGAGGTATTCAAACTGAAAAAGTCTATGGTAGTCGAAGTTATTTTGAAGGAATTACTCAGCAAAAATT
Source organism: Flavobacterium sp. (assembly GCA_015665265.1). Classification (GTDB taxonomy): domain Bacteria; phylum Bacteroidota; class Bacteroidia; order Flavobacteriales; family Flavobacteriaceae; genus Polaribacter. Next base: position 19,820 of record JADFAM010000110.1, on the reverse strand, counting down.
AGTTAAAGGAGCCATGTTGCCTATTCTTCCAATCCAAAAGGATACAGATAATAGTTTCTCTAGAGTTCGAGCAAGTGAAAAACATTTCACAACAATTTATTTACCATGTTTAAAAGGACCAGAGTTTTCCAAACTCAATAATGAACAGCAGCGAAAATTGCTTACTCCTTTCTCAATATCAGATCATAATAATAGGGTAGGATATCGACTAAAAGAATCTTTAGAAAATAACATATCTTCAATACTTACATCGCCAGTCCTCCCAGGAACAGTTCAACTCACTCCGTCTGGTAAATGCATTATTTTAATGCAAGATTGCCAAGTGACAGGTGGCTATCCGAGAATTCTTCAATTATCTGAAATAGCTATAGCTAGGATTAGTCAAAAAATAACTGGTGATAAAATACAGTTTATACTAGAAGACCACTCATAATCTAGTACATAAAAAATAGTATTTACTTCACATTAAGAGCTCCAATTTCGAAGTTCCACAGTAATTTATTATAAGATGGAATCACATTCTGAATTAATTCTTCAGATCTATTTTTTAACTCCATCCACTCCTTATTTAGTTCTTCAAGTCTGTTTTTTGAAGCTGAATTTAGTATAGGGATACTGCTGTCATTTTGATTCATAAGAAAGATATATTCTGCGGTAAATTTATTTGGAAAATTTTCCACATCATCATAAGCTTTAGATTTTCGTTGAACCATATCTTCGTCCCAAGATTTTAGCTGTTGAATTATAGCTTCTCCCTCAGATTTTAAACTCATATATTTTTGTTCTTCAGGTAGTTCCTTGATAATCTCTATTAATTGACTTTGAATCTTTTTCAGCTTATTCACTCTGTTGTGCATATCTGTAAGATTTGCCTCAGTTATGACCTTAAACTTATGAGTTTCTAGATACTCTTCTTTAGTAATATTGTACAATGGATTTGGCAATATGCTAAATAATACTTCAGATAATTTATCTTCTTGTTTTAGTGATGCTGAATATAAATTAGGCATGGCTTTATGACCTCGGTAAGATCCTTCTATGTATGCGGTGGGTATTCCTGGCAAACTTTGATGTCTCATATCCCATACAAATCTATTGAGTCCAACTTTGTTTGATAAAATTGGTTCAGGTGATGGGCCGCCAGGATATCTTTGGTAATTAGGATTGGCCCTAGAGCTAATAGTTCTAACCACATTTCCATCTTCATCTTTTATTTCTAGAGATAACTCTTTAGTTTTTAAATTATCAGGTATATAATAATAAAATACAACTCCGTTTGCAGGATTGACACCCTCAGAATCATCAGCTCCAGAAAAGTTTGCAGATGAGTAGTTTAATTGGCTACTCCAGTTCCCTATAATTGCATCCTCTGGGGTAAGTAGTTTAAAAGTTGTTTTGTTCCCTTCAAACTGCCTTAGTAAACCTAGGTCATCTAATACCCAAAAAGATCTTCCCATAGTGGCTATAGTTAAATCGTTATGGCTAATTTTTAAATCTGAGATTGGAGTTATTGGTAAGTTTAATTGAAATGGTTTCCAAATTTTTCCTCCATTCCAAGAGATATACATTCCTAACTCTGTTCCAGTAAAAAGCAAGTTTTTTTGTTGGGTATCTTCTCTTACCACTCTTGTGTAGGCACCATAAGGAATTCCAGAACTGATATTAACCCAAGATTTCCCATAGTTAGTGGTTTTGTATATAGCTGGGGTGTAATCGTTAAATTTATATCGAGTGGTGGCAATATAAGCAGTTGCCTTATCGTGAGGAGATACTTCAATTGAATTAATTAAGGTTTCAGGTAGGTTTTTAGGGGTTACAATCTCCCAAGTTGTACCTCCATTTTTAGTGATTTGCAGAACCCCATCATCTGTTGCAGCCCATATAACTCCTGGTTCGTGTGGAGACTCAATTACATAGGATAAAGTACCATAATTTTCTGCACCAACTGCTTCATTAGTATAAGGTCCTCCACCTTTTCCTTGTTTTTCTTTTTCGTTATTAGATAAATCAGGAGATATTTCAGTCCAATTTTTACCATTATCTGTAGTTTTTAGTAATAATTGCGCTCCATGGTAAAAGGTGTTTTTTTCGTGATGAGACCAAATAATTGGGGCATTCCAATTGTATCGGTATTTCATGTCCTTGGAGTCTCTACCTAAATATTGAATAGGAGCTGCCATAATTTGAGTACTAGCTTTAGCCTCTGTATCCAGAATTTCAATTGTTCCTAAATAACTTCCACCCATTACATATCTTGGATTGTCGGGGTTAAAGGCTAAAAATGCACTTTCACCTCCTGCAGATGCAGACCAATTTTGTTCACTTATACCTCTATTCCCCAATGCTAAACTACTAATCTTTACAGAAGAATTATCTTGTTGACCACCATAAATATTGTATGGGAATAGATTATCTGTATTTATCCTGTAAAATTGAGCAGTAGCCATACGATTCTGAGGAGACCATGATTTTCCATAATTATAAGATACAGCTGCGCCACCATCATTAGCAATAACCATATTTTTATTATTGGTTGGATTAATCCAAAGGTCATGGTAATCTCCATGGGTACCTGTAATTCTAGACCAAGTTTTACCACCATCAATAGAGCGTTGGGCACTAGCATTAAGTACATATATCTTTTCCTCGTCTGTAGGATCTATAAATAACTCAATATAGTACCATGCTCTTTGAATTAAACTATGATCAGATGAAATTTTTGACCAATTTCCTCCTCCATTAGTAGAGGCAAATAATCCTCCCAATTCCTTGTTGGAATCACTCTCAACCAAAGCATATACTTTTTCTGAATTTGAACGGCTAACTGCTATAGCCATTTTGCCCTTCTCTTTTGGTAAACCATTATGAATCTGATTCCATGTGATTCCTCCATCAGTTGTTTTGTATAGACCGCTTCCTGGACCTCCACTAATAACTTTCCATGGTAATCTTTGATGTTCCCACATGGCTGCATACATTACCAATGGATTGTTATAATCCATTGATAATTCTGAACATCCAGTTAAATTATTTACATAAAGTATTTTATTCCAAGTTACACCGCCATCAACTGATTTAAATATTCCTCTTTCTTTATTTGGACCATATAATGCACCTTGTGCGGCCACAAAAACAATATTTGGATTTTTAGGGTGAATTACTACTCTAGATATATGTTGGGTGTTTTTTAAACCTATATTTTTCCATGTTTTACCTGCATCAGTAGATTTGTATACACCATCTCCATAAGAGGTCATTACTGCTCTAGGTGCGTGTTCTCCCATTCCTACATAAATAATATTTGGATCACTTTCTGAAACTGCAACTGCACCAATTGAGCTAGTTTTAAAATAACCATCAGAAATATTTTTCCAAAGCTGACCTCCATCTTCTGTTTTCCATAATCCTCCACCAGTATTACCCATGTAATACGTCATTGGGTCGCCCACAACACCTGACGCTGCAACAGACCTTCCACCTCTAAAAGGACCAATATTTCTATACTTGACAGAATTAAAAATAGAATCTATAGTTTGTGCAAAAGAAGTTGTTATTATAAATGATAATAAAAAAGAAAAAATTATTTTTTTCATATGCTAGAATTTACTGTATCAATTGATAAAAAAAATTATATTCATCAAATATAATAAAGATAATAAAGTTTTTAATTCTGATAAGAATCAAAAACTTTGTTAATATGTTAAACAAAAAAAACACCTCGTTTGAGGTGTTTTTTTTATAAAGTATCAACTTTTTTAAGAATTTTCTGGAGTTGATGGTGTTGTAGGTGGAGGAGGAACGTCAACATTTTCATCTAGAAATATGTCAACAGCATTATCTACCTCTTCTTCAGTTCCATTAAAACTCTCTTCTTTTGAAGTAGTTTTTCCATTTTCTGTTACTGAGTATGTAACCACAGCACTAAATGATTCATCATCATTTTTTGTCATGTTCACTCTCACATCTTTAATAGCTTCAGAATCTTGTTCATTAGTTGCATTTACTGTAACTTCAATAGTTTCTGAATGCTCATTGTTTTCAGCACTATGCCCTCCTAAGATAGGAGCAATTACTAGTCCAATTAAACACGTTAGTTTAATTAGAATATTCATAGATGGCCCAGAAGTATCTTTAAATGGGTCACCAACTGTATCTCCAGTTACTGCTGCTTTATGAGCCTCAGAACCCTTGTAAGTCATTTCTCCATTAATCTCAACACCAGCTTCAAAAGATTTTTTAGCATTGTCCCAAGCACCTCCTGCATTATTTTGGAAGATTGCCCATAATACACCACTAACTGTTACACCAGCCATATATCCTCCTAACATTTCAGCAATCGCTAAATTATCCATACCAAATAGCATGGGAACAAAAGCAATAACTAGAGGGAAACCAATCGTTAATAATCCAGGTAACATCATTTCTTTTAATGAAGCTTGTGTGGATATAGCAACACACTTATCGTATTCTGGCTTTCCAGTACCTTCCATAATTCCAGGAATATCTTTAAACTGACGACGTACTTCTTGTACCATTTCCATAGCAGCTTTACCTACAGCATTCATTGCTAAAGCAGAAAATACTACTGGTACCATACCACCCACAAATAACATGGCTAATACAGGTGCTTTAAAAATATTAATTCCATCGATTCCAGTAAATGTTACATAAGCAGCAAATAGAGCCAAAGATGTTAATGCAGCAGAAGCAATGGCAAATCCTTTACCCGTTGCAGCTGTTGTATTACCAACTGAATCTAATATATCTGTACGCTCTCTAACTATTGGTTCTTGTTCACTCATTTCTGCAATACCACCTGCATTATCAGAAATAGGACCAAAAGCATCAATTGCTAATTGCATAGCTGTAGTAGCCATCATCGCAGAAGCAGCAAGAGCTACCCCATAAAATCCTGCAAAGGAGTAAGATGCCCAAATGGCACCTGCAAATAAGATTACTGAAGGAAAGGTGGAAATCATACCAGTAGCTAAACCAGCAATGATGTTTGTACCAGCTCCAGTGCTAGATTGTTGTACTATTTTTAAGATTGGAGATTTACCTAATCCTGTGTAATATTCTGTTACTGAAGAAATGACAGCACCAACCACTAAACCAACTAAAGTAGCAAAGAATACACTTGTTCTAGAAACTTCTTTTAAACCTTCCCCAAAAAATTCCATATTCATAGTTTCAGGAAGCATAAACATACACAACACATAACATGAAATAGCAACTAGTACAATTGAAGTCCAGTTTCCTATGTTTAAAGCGCCCATTACTTGAGCTTCTTTTGCGTCGTTGTCGTTAATTTTCACAAGCATTGTTCCTATAATAGAAATGATGATACCTGCGCCAGCAATTGCCATTGGTAATAAGATAGGTCCTATTCCTCCAAAGGCATCTGAAATACTCCCGCCCATGTCTTTAATTACATAGTTACCTAATACCATAGCAGCTAATACAGTAGCTACATAAGAACCAAATAAATCAGCACCCATACCAGCAACATCTCCAACATTATCTCCAACATTATCTGCAATTGTAGCAGGGTTTCTTGGATCATCTTCAGGAATTCCTGCTTCAACTTTACCAACTAAATCTGCACCTACATCTGCAGCTTTTGTATAGATTCCTCCACCAACACGTGCAAACAAAGCAATAGATTCTGCTCCTAAAGAGAATCCTGCTAGTGTTTCTAAAACAATAGTCATTTGATCTACAGAAAAAGCTCCTTCTGCACCATCCATAAAATAATTGTAAAATATAATAAAGAATCCGGTCAAACCTAAAACAGCCAAACCAGCTACACCTAATCCCATTACAGTACCACCACCAAAAGAAATCTTGAGTGCATTTGGTAAACTCGTACGAGCAGCTTGTGTTGTTCTTACGTTTGTTTTTGTAGCGATCTTCATTCCAATATTCCCTGCATAAGCAGAAAAGATGGCTCCAAAAATAAAGGCAACAACTATTAACCAGTGTGTGGTATCTACTACAAGAGATACAACAAAAAGTAGAACACTTACAATTACTACAAATATAGCTAGAAGTCTGTATTCTGCTTTTAAAAATGCTAGGGCTCCTTCATAAATGTGGTCTGAAATTTCTTTCATTTTTCCATCACCAGCGTCTTGTTTCATTACCCATTTTTGTTTGACTATCATGTAGACTAGTCCTAAAAGCGCCAAAGCTATTGGCATGTAAATCATCATTGATTCCATATTATTTTTTATTTTAATAATTTGCTCGGCAAAAGTAGTAAAATAGAGCCAAATAGAAAAGCCCTTTCACTTAGAATATGAAAGGGCTTAAATAAAATTTAGAATCAAGCTTTTTTTATTAAAAAGCCCACTTTAGTTAGAAGCTTTTATTCTTTTATTAATTTTTTTAGTGTAGACATTCCTTTTTTAGAATATATTTTAATCAAATACAATCCGCTAGACAAGTCTTCAATATTGTACATGTTAGTATTAGAATTATATTCTTTCAACTTTTTTCCTAATAGTGAATATATTTCAACTTTATTTAATTCAATTTGTGAGGAATTATAAATAGAAAACATAGTTGAACTAGGATTAGGAAATAACTTTAGGTTTTTAGCTAATGTAATGTCTATGGTGCTTAATGAACTACAATTACTTCCAACTTCGTAAGAGAAATATTTAGTGACTGCTAAACCTCCTGCAAAGGCAAATTTACACGCATAACTAATTGTTTCTCCTTGAGTAAAACCACCTAGCGTTTTTGTAAATACTAACCCTGATGTATTAGTCATAGGAGTTTCATTAAATGGCGTTTCTTGCCATAAATATGCGACAACACCACTTTTATCTGTATCTAATAATTCAAAAGTAAAAATTACATCTGTTCCAGAGGTTTCAAAACTATAGTTATAGCCCGTGCTAAATTCTCCTTGTGAAGCTTCGGAGTCTGAACCAGAACATTGGGTGTTCTCGTCTGCTGACGTACTTATTTGTATAACAAAGGGGTTGTTTTCTGCTTCATTTCCAGATAAATCAGAAGCTTCTACACTAAACTGATAGGTAGTTTCTGGTTCCAAATTATTGATGATTAAAGATTCTTCATTGCCTGAACTACCTGTTGCTGTCGTAGTCTCAGAGCCATAACTTACCTCGTATGAGATTGTTCCTGAATCGTCATTTCCATTTAAAAGTAATTCAATGGTTCTTGCTGTTACAGTCCCTTGAGTTACAGAAAAATTGGTTGGAGTTTCAGTATCACCTTCTCCTGAACAATCATTTCCTACTACATAACTAATATACTTTGTAACAGCTAAACCTCCTGCAAAGGCAAATTTACATGCATAGCTGATAGTTTCGCCTTGAGTAAGACCAGAGATGGTCTTAGAAAATGTTAATCCAGATACTTGATCCATTTGAGTTTCTGTAAATGGATCTTCTTGCCATAGGTAAGCAACTACACCTGTTTTATCTGTATCTAATAATGTAAAAGAAATAGTGACTTGTGAACCTACTGTTTCAAAGAGTGCCTCGTAACCTGTAGAAAATGATCCTTGTTGAGCTTCATTGGATATTTCAGAACATGATGAAACTTCTTCCACAGAGATATTTATTACTTGAGATGTTCCCTGGTCAGACGCATCATCTGTTGCAACCGCAGAAATTTGGTGATTACCAATTGCTACATTAGACCATAACAAAGTAAAAGGGTCTGAGGTATCTTCTCCTATTTTTTCTGTTCCGTTATAAAATTCAACCAAGGTTACTGTCCCGTCCAGATCCGATACAGATGTAGAGATATTGATATCTGTACCCTCTTCAAAAGAAGTTCCTTCATTTGGTGATGTTATGGATACAGATGGAGCTGAATTTCCTGTTTCGGACACAATAACCAAAACATCATCAGTTGCATTATAGCTTCCATCACTAACAGTTAATTTTATTTTATAAACCCCTTCTATTAAATTACTTATTTCAGGAGAAGCTATTGAATTATCTGTAAAACTAATATTGGAAGGACCGTAAATTTGCTCCCAATTATAAGTAATTAATTGTCCCTCAGGATCATTACTTAATGTCCCGTTTAAGGTAGCTGAGGTCTCTGGTAAGATAACAGTCACGTTTTCTCCTGCATCAGCTACAGGAGGTGAATAGCTGAGTGAACTTGCGAAAGAAAATGTCATTTCACCAATATTAAATTCTCCTTCATCTATGAACAGTCTTAAAATTTGTTCACCTTGTCTTAGTTCTATATTTGATACATTTTTTGTGGACCAAGAATCCCAATCGCCTGTTGTTTGCATCACAATTGATGGACTTACAATAGTTCCATCAACTTCAAAATGAAAAGGTCCACCTCCATTTGAATTTCCAGAAGCATATCGAAAGCTTAAATCATACAGACCTGCTGTTTCAACATCAATAGAGTATTCTAGCCATTCTCCGGTACTATTCCATCCTACAGTTGCACCTTCATTAGTTACTGACGCTGCATCTACATATTCGCTGGTTCTAAAATCACCTTCATTAATTTGAGACATGTCTAAATAGGAAATATTTTGACCAACTCCTCCTTCAAATTTGTCATAAAAACCTGCTTCAATAGTTCCTGGAATAGCAAAAGAAGTGCCAGTATATGGAACTTGTTCACCTACTTGTACTGTGACTATATTAGACACATTAAATTCTTCATTAATATATATTTTTGCATACAATCCATGAACACCAAGTGTTAAATTTTCTACCACTATTTCATAGGGCGCTGTGTTGTCTACTCCAATTAGAGTAGCGTCATCGAAAAATTCAATTTTAGTAATTCCAGTTCCAATAGTCTCTAAAGATAGGTTTACATTTCCTCCAGGAAAAGCTTGGTTAAAGTTTGATGAAAGAACACCAGTCACATCAATATCTTTACTAGTAGCCATTTCATTAGCAGGAACATTTAGCGTATAACCATCTAAAAATGTTACTACGATGTCTAGATCTGAATAATTATGAGCTACATAGGTAAATTCACCGTCATTATTAAATGCTGCTGAGATAGGATAGTCTGAAGTAATGGAGGCATCTATTTGACCTAACGCATTCATGGAATGCAACCAATGATATGTTTGAGCATCTGAAATACCAAATTTTAATGCTCTATTTGGATTTGAATCATATAAGTCTATTGCAGCTTGTGCATCAGTTAGTGAAAGATATTTCCAATAGGTATCGTGCCATAAATTGGGGTTTTCTTCATTATTTAGAATTCCTGTGTTTGAGGTCATTTCATTCCATAGGGAAGAAGCGTAGTCTTGTTGATGACCTAAATATAGAGACCCTCCATGAATTGGGTACAATTCTATGCCATAGGATGCAGCTATATCTGATGTCCAGAAAGTTCCATTATCAAAAGAGTTTCCCCATACTCTGGATACCAGGCTATACCCTTGTGAAAAAGGTGCCGTAGAAGCAGCAAAATTTTCATTATTTATGTCAAACCAATATTCTTCAACTGCTGTCTGTTCTGTTGTGTAGATGTAGATTCCTAAATCTCGTATTTCATCATTTTCTGTGATAGTTCCCCAATGAATTAAAGAAGATGCAAACTGCATACTTTCTGAAGTTGATTCTTGATCATTTCCATTTGGAAAAGTAGCAAATCCATTAGCCCAACTATGACCTGCATAAGGGCTGAAGTTTCTTAGAAAAGGAAAGTCTTCATCATTTCTATCGTAAGAGGCTGCATCACGAATTAAGATGTTAATCATATCTCCCCAATCTTCTGACCAACCAGGCTCAAATTGCTCCATAAATGCCGCCGCATGAATAAAATACCCCCAATGAAAATGATGATCATTAATATTGTTGTCTTGTCCATGACCTGCAGGATAACCTATCATTGTAGACCAGTCATTGTTGTAATAAAACATAAAAGCGACTTCTCCAGATTCTGCTTTTAACCAATCTTCAAGTCGATTTTTTATGGTTGCAATCATTTTATCTCTAGCTTCATCATCTCCAGTTTGATCTGCAATTCTTGCAGTTTGAATCATTCTGTTCATCATTTGACCTTCATTGTAGGAATCTGTCCATAATGCTAAGCCGTCATTTTCAATTTGTGAAATTTTTTCATCCATTTCTGATGGGCTAAAACCTTCACTATAATTTGCCAGGTATGGTAATGTTGGTAAAATTCCTTTAAAAGTATTTTCTACAGAGAAACTATTCCCTTTAAGGGTTTTTAAATTTCCTCTCACAGTACTGTAAGTATATTCATTGGGTGAGGGTGAGTTGGAAGCTAAATTATTCCATTGATGAGGTAGTAACCCTAATAACATATTTGTATTTACTCCTTCTTTAACTTCAGTTGTCACAGAAAATGATGAAGTAACTTTTGAGTTATTTTCATCAAAAGACCATGAGGTAATTGTGTTTAAAGGAAAAACATAGGCGTATTGTTTATATTCATCAACTAATGTGGTTACAGTTGAGGAACTTTCTGGTAACATTGCCATTGACCAATAATTTTCGTCATTTAATGAGGAACTAAAAATAGAACCATTTTGAGACCAAGTACTTCCAGTAGGAGCATAAAAAACAAAATCTTTTGTATTTGAGGCATTTTCAATAATGAGCACCTCATTTAAAATTGTTGCTGATCCAGAATTAACAGTTATTTCTACAATGTCAGAAGATCCTTTTGTAAAATATAGGAAGGGCATTCCAATTCCAGAAGTAACGTCTAAATTATGAGTGCCATCATTCCAATTCATAGTAACTGTCCAGTCTGAATAATCGGACACAGTAGTCTTTGTTGTGTTCAATCCAGTTAAACCAACTTCTATAGGAGAGGAGTCTCCAATAACTCCCCACGGTATGTGAGTAACAATCAGGCCTTCATTAGTAGTTTTTAAGGTCATCGGATAATTGAATAAATTATCTGCATGATTTTCTTTCACAAGTTTAGACCACCAATCATTAGTAGGTACAGGTTTTCCTGTGGCATTTCCACTTAATTGTGGAGTACCTGATGGGTATTCATTTCTACCAGCTGAATCTGTTCCTGGAAAAGAAGTTGTGTAGCTACCATTTCCAACACTTACAGTCTGTGAATTCATAGTTTCTGATACTATAAAAAATAGAATAGTTATAAAAATGGTAGGAATGATTTTAAAAAAAATATTCATTAAAGTTTGATTTGTTTGCTATTTACAAATCTATATGTTTAATTAGAAATGATTGTGTTTTGTACCAATACAAAAACACAACAAAAACATAAATTTAAAAATTGAAACCAGTAGTAAAAGTAACTCCAAGCTTACGAGCTCCTTGATTGTCTAAATAATTACCTCTAAAATTAACATCGAGTCGAAGTATTTTAAAAATATTACCAATACCAACACTATATTCATAGTAAGGTTTTTCTGTGGGTGCCAATAATGTTATCTGAGAAGGGTTATTTGTTGAATTCAATAGGATGTTTTCATCAGATAATTGACCCCACGCAGTTCTAAAACCAACAATTGCTCTAAGATTTAATTTTCTGATAAGAGGGATCCTGGCCAATAATCGACCATTAAAATTATGTTCTAAGTGGAAAGTAGTATAAGTGTCTGTAACAAACTCATAAAAGTCTAGCTGATTAAATGTATTAAAAAAGGCAAAATAAGTTTGGTTACCAGGAACAACACTTAATAAGCCTAAAGGTACTTCTCCAAATGTTTTTCCAGCTTCAAGAGAAGTTTTGAGCCTCCCAAACCCACCAATAAACCAGGGTTGAGAGTAAGAAAATTGAACTTTAGTGTAATTGAAGTCGCTGTTAAAAAGGTTTTTACTACCCCGGGTAACTTGAAGAAAAATGTTTCTTAATTTATCACTATTTATAGTCCTCTCTACACCGAAACCACCTACTTTTCTTCCGGGAAAATAATTGGCAGTAAAAATTGTTTCAAATTGTTTTATTTGCGATGAAATCCCTGATGAGGATGATATATCGTTATAATCTAAACTAAAAAACTCAGATGCCGAACTCAACATTTTATAACTTCCAGAAATGGAAACAACAAAATTCTTAAATGGTTCTGCTTGTAAACTAAGTTTTGATAAATTTACATTAGTTAGTCTGTTGTTTTGTCCAGTTCCAATAACTGATGAAGAACCATCACTTCTTCCAAGAACATCAGTTGAAGCAGTTAAGCTAGACCCTATTTGCTCTACATCTCTTCTATTTCCTCCAGAAATAATCAGTCTATTTTTTTCATTTAAAATAACCTTTCCTTGAAACCCATATTTGAATTTTTGATCTCTAAAACCATAAGCTGTGTATGCTTCAATCCTCCATGGGTCATTGTAACTAAAATAAGTTCTACCCCCACTTCTAAGACGAATTCCTTCAACATCGTTATATCCAAAGGTTGAAAATATAGGGCCATAATCAAAGTTTATTTTATCAAACTCAAAATATCCCGAAGAAAAGGTTGCTACTATATTTGATAAGTTTTTAAATTTCCTGACAGTAGTAAGGGTATCTAACATGGTGTAAATTCCCAACTCATCTTTATTTAATTTTTCAACTCTATTTTTTGTCCAGAATTCATCTGACTGATTGTATATTTTTTTATCAATTATATTAATAGAGGTTTCGTAAAAATTAGATTTTTTTACTTTATTAAAAGAATAATTATTGTAAAGAGTAGTTCTTTTACCATACAAACCTTTTGATTCCTCTTTCTTATTTATTGCAAAATCAGATAAAAAATAATCTCGTTTTAATAAAAATATAGAGTCATTAAGTATATCGAATTCTTGTTCAATATAGATTTCTTTTACCCAATTAATATTGGCACTCTTGGATGCTTTCATATTAATCTCAGCGATAGCAAAGGTAGTGTCATTTACCCAAAAGTCGCCTTTAAATGTTAGTTCATTTTTTCTTCTTGGATAGTAAATAATATTATAGCACCATTTATTTTTTATGAATGCGCTATCAGATAAAAAATAATTATAATTATTAATTCCTGTTTTAGAGAGTGGACTTACAAAACTTTTATAAAATAATTTTATATAATTATCATAGATGTTATAGTCATTGTATAGATCGTCAATAAAATTAATAATTGCTTGATTATTGCTAAAGCCAGTATTTTTATTTCCTCTAATTGTTTCTTTTTCTTTGTTTAGTGTATTGTCTCCAAATACCTCTGATACAGATTCATTTAAAAAAACTGGAAGGTATGTTTTACCGGTAATTGCTGATGTGTCTATATTTTTAAATACAAATTGCATTCCTCGGAATAAACCTTTTTCTTTGAAGGTGCTGTCAATGGTGTTAAGGTCAAATTCAACTTTTTCATATTTTTTATAATTATATTGATTGAATTTTTTTAAACCATTTTGTCTTCTTTTTTTCCAAATTTTTTCCAGTATAGCGATAGCAGGATTATTTTTTTTTGGTTGTTTTCCAATAGCTATGACTACTTCATTTAAAGTATTGTTTTCCTCCTTAATAATAAGTTTGAGATTAAATGTTACTTTTTTTGATAATTCAATTTCTAAATTTTCGTATCCAATAAAAGAAATAATTAGTTGAGACCAATTTTTTTTTGATTCTAGATAAAACTTTCCATTTTCATCAGATATAGTTCCCTCGATAGATCCTTTAAAAAGAATTGTAGCAAACGCTACTGGTTCATTTGCTTCATCAAAAACATAACCACTAACTTTTGTTTGAGCATAATTATACCCAAAAGATAAAATCAGTATGAGGATTATAAGGGTCTTTTTTTTCATAACAGAAAAACTTCATCAACTAATATGCCAATGGAGTTTATAAGGGGTTAAAAAAATAATTTTCTTTTATCTAAGCACTTCTTTTACAGCCATTACCACATCCTTACTGTTTGGTATCCATGCCTCTAATAAAACTGGAGAATAAGGAGCAGGAGTGTCTGCAGTAGTAATTCTTTTTATTGGTGCATCTAAGTAATCAAAAGCTTCATCTTGTATCCTAAATGTGATTTCTGAAGCAACACTGGCAAAAGGCCAAGCTTCTTCTAATACTACTAGACGATTTGTTTTCTTAACAGATTTAATAATGGCATCATGATCCATTGGTCTTACAGTTCTTAGGTCAATAATTTCTATTGAAATTCCTTCTTTCGCAAGTTCATCAGCTGCCTTATAAGCTTCTTTAATAATTTTACCAAAAGAAACCACAGTCACATCTGAACCTTCTCTTTTGATATCTGCAACTCCAATAGGTATGATATATTCTCCCTCTGGAATTTCCATTTTATCTCCATACATTTGTTCAGATTCCATAAAAATGACTGGATCATCATCTCTAATTGCTGCTTTTAATAAGCCTTTTGCGTCATATGGGTTGGACGGAACAATAACTTTAAGCCCAGGAGTATTTGCAAACCAATTTTCAAAAGCCTGAGAGTGGGTAGCTCCTAATTGTCCGGCTGAAGCTGTTGGTCCACGAAAAACAATGGGACAATTAAATTGCCCACCTGACATTTGTCTTATTTTTGCAGCATTATTGATAATTTGATCAATACCAACAAGAGAAAAGTTAAATGTCATGTATTCAACAATAGGTCTATTGCCATTCATAGCAGACCCTATAGCAATTCCAGCAAAACCTAATTCGGCAATGGGAGCGTCAATAACTCTTTTTTCACCAAACTCATCTAGCATTCCTTTACTAGCTTTGTAAGCACCATTATATTCTGCTACTTCTTCTCCTATTAAATATATGCTTTCATCTGAGCGCATTTCTTCACTCATGGCCTCACAAATAGCTTCTCTAAACTGAACTGTTTTCATGTATTACTCTCTCTTAGTTGTTTATTGAATTGCAAAAATAAGGAAAAAATGAGTAAATAAATCTACTTTTATTAGCTAAAATCGATAACGTTTTCTTTGTAAAAAATTATTTTTTATAAATTATTTTTACAACCTATTTTTCAATAAGTTAAAGCTTTAGCTGGAATTTTTTTAAGATTTAAAAATAATTTTCTCTTTTTTAGATGTAAAGTAAACAGACGTTTTTCTTTACTTATTCACGTTTTTAATAGTATTCAATATTGAAAATGAAAAAAATACTATGCATGCATAGTATTTTAATTATTTGTAGTATCTTCGTATCATCAAAATTAAAATAAAATTTAAATGAAAATATTAGTATGTATTAGCCATGTTCCTGATACCACTTCAAAAATTAATTTCACTGATAACGATACCAATTTTGACACCAATGGTGTGCAATTTGTGATCAATCCTTATGATGAATTTGTCTTAACAAGAGCCATGTGGTTTAAAGAAAAACAAGGAGCTGCAATAACTGTTGTAAATGTTGGATCTGCTTCAACAGAGTCTACATTAAGAAAGGCTTTAGCCATAGGAGCAGACAATGCCATTAGAGTTAACGCTGATCCTAAAGATGGAATGTCTGTGGCAAAAGAAATTGCTGCTGTAGCCAAAGATGGAGGGTATGATTTAATTTTAGCTGGTAAAGAATCTAGCGATTATAATGGACAAATGGTTCCAGGCATGGTAGCGGCTCTATTGAATTATAACTTTGTAAACGGATGCGTTCAAATGGATGTAGACGGAACTAGTGTATCAGCTACTAGAGAAATTGATGGAGGAAGTGAATCATTACAAACTAGTTTACCCTTAGTAGTTGGAGGTCAAAAAGGAATTGTTGAAGAGTCCGATTTACGCATACCAAATATGAGAGGTATTATGATGGCTCGAAAAAAACCATTAAGTGTTTTAGAGTCTACCAACCCTGATAATGCCACAAATTCAGTGTCCTTTGAAAAACCAGCACCTAAAGGAGCTGTTAAACTTGTAGACGCTGAAAACATAGATGAATTAATTAATTTATTACACAACGAAGCAAAAGTAATTTAATCATAAGAAAAAAAGAAATATGTCAGTTTTAGTATACGCAAGTTCTTCAGACGGAAAATTCAAGAAATCAGCATTTGAGGTTGTTTCTTATGGAAAAAAAGTTGCCGAAGAATTAGGAACCAAGCTCATAACATTAACTATTAATGTAAATGATGCTACAGAATTACAAAATTATGGAGCAGATACAATTGTGTCTGTAAACAATGCAGCATTAAATGAATTTAATGCAAAAGAATATGCCTCTGTTATTCAACAAGTTGCTGAGTCTAAAGAATCAAAAGTTGTTGTTATAGATTCTAGTATTGATGGAATCTATGTTGGGCCATTAGTCTCAGTAGCATTAAATGCTGGTTATGCATCTAATGTTGTAGATGCACCAAGTTCAACAAATCCTTTTGTTGTAAAAAGGAAAGCTTTCTCAAACAAAGGATTTAATAATACAGAAATTACAACAGAAAATAAAGTGATTGGTTTAGCTAAGAATTCATTTGGAATTCATGAAAATCCTGTCACAGCATCAGTTGAAAATTTTGAAGCATCAGTTTCTGAATTAGGTGTAAAATCTACAGGTATAGACAAAGCTGTAGGTAAAGTAACCATTGCAGATGCAGATGTAGTAGTTTCAGCTGGTAGAGGTTTAAAAGGTCCTGAAAATTGGGGAATGGTAGAGGAGTTGGCAGATATTTTAGGCGCTGCCACTGCCTGTTCTAAACCTGTTTCTGATCTAGGATGGAGACCACACGGCGAACATGTAGGGCAGACTGGAAAGCCAGTTGCCACAAACTTATATATTGCTATTGGTATCTCTGGAGCCATACAACACTTAGCTGGAATTAATGCGTCTAAGGTAAAAGTAGTAATCAATACAGATCCTGAGGCTCCTTTCTTTAAAGCAGCTGATTATGGTATTGTAGGAGATGCTTTTGAGGTTGTACCAAATTTAATTAGTAAACTCAAAGATTTTAAGGCACAAAACTCATAATTTTTAGTAAATTGTGCTCAAATAAGAGCTGTCTAATTTTGGTAGTTTCCACAAATTAGACAGCTTTTTTAGTTAGATTCATGAGTTTGATAAAATTAACAATAAAAGGAATCTCCTACAGCCAGACTCAAAGTGGTGCTTATGCTTTGGTGTTAAGTGAAATGGAGGGTAAGAGAACATTACCAATAATAATTGGTGCTTTTGAGGCACAGTCTATTGCCATAGCATTAGAAAAAGAAATTAGACCGCCAAGGCCGCTAACACACGACTTATTTAAAACTTTTTCTGAAAGATTTAAAATCACTGTAAAACAGGTTATTATACACAAGTTAGTTGATGGAATTTTTTTCTCTAGTTTAATTTGTGAGAAAGATGGGGTAGAAGAAATTATAGACACGAGAACTTCAGATGCAATTGCTATAGCTATTCGTTTTCTAGCGCCTATTTATACCTATGAGAATATTTTAGACAAAGCAGGTATTTATTTGAAAGTTGAAGAGGAAATTGCTATCAAGGAAATCCTAGAGCCTGAGGCGATTCAGGTAACAATTGATCAAGCAGAATCCTCGAGTTCCTCAAATTTCAGTAAATATTCTATACAGGAGCTACATGACCAATTAAAGGAAGCTGTTGAAAATGAAAATTATGAGAAAGCTGCAAAAATTAGAGACGAAATAAGCAAACGATCATAAATTATGAAAAAACATATTGTAGGAATACTTTTTCTTATTTCATTAATTACAGTAGGACAATCAATAGAAAAAGATTGGAAATTTGAATCTATCAAAAATAATAGTGGGGTATCCTTAGTAAATGTAACTCCAACTGATTCATTCAATATAAAAGATGGTGAATTCAATTATTCTTTACTATCAAAAGACAGTTTGGTAGCTAAAGGAACCTACACTCATCAGAATAACCTTTTAACCTTAAATTATTCTTCTCCAAAAGATACCGTTCGTAGTTATAAAATTGTTGAGGTTACAGATTCTATTTTAACGTTATCTGAAAATGAAACTATATATTCTTTTAGCGCAATAAAAAAATCCAAAGAAATAACTACAATTGAAGCTAAAAATAAAATACTTCCTAGCAAAGGTTTTTCAATGAATAGCCTTTGGAGAGGAGTATTAGGAATGTTTGTGTTATTAATTATTTCATTCTTATTTAGTGCCAACAGAAGAGCTGTAGATTGGAGGAAAGTTGGAATTGGTTTATCTATTCAATTAATCATAGCTATTGGAGTCCTAAAAGTAAATTTTATTCAAACTATATTTAATTTTATAGGAAGCATTTTTATTGAAATATTAGAGTATACCAAAGCAGGTAGTGAGTTCTTATTTGCAGGTATGATAAGTGATATGGATAAGTTTGGTTATATTTTTGCTTTTCAGGTATTGCCTACTATTATCTTTTTTTCTGCCCTAACATCTTTATTATTTTATTTAGGAGTTATTCAATGGTTAGTTAAAATTTTAGCTAAAATTTTATCAAGATTTTTAGGGATATCAGGAATGGAAAGTTTATCTGTAGCGGGTAATATTTTTCTAGGACAAACTGAAGCACCTCTTCTCATTAAAGCCTACTTAGAAAAAATGAATAAGTCTGAAATGCTGTTGGTGATGGTAGGAGGAATGGCTACAGTTGCTGGTGCTGTATTAGCAGCCTATATTGGATTTTTAGGAGGTGGTGATAAAGCCTTAGAATTAGTTTTTGCCAAACATTTATTAGCAGCTTCTGTGATGGCTGCTCCAGGTGCAATTGTAATTTCTAAAATTTTATATCCACAAACTCAAAAGGTAAATACAGATGTCACAGTTTCTCCAGATAAAATTGGATCAAATATTTTAGATGCAATTGCAAACGGTACTACAGAGGGTCTAAAATTAGCAGTTAATGTGGGGGCAATGTTATTGGTTTTTGTTGCAGTAATAGCTATGCTTAACGGGGTTCTTGGGTTTTTTGGAGGTTTTGATGGTATAGAATATATTGGATGGGAAATTACTTCATTGAATGAAATTATAGCCAATAATACATTATATGAAGGTCTTTCAATTGAATTTATTCTTGGATATGCTTTTGCACCTTTAATGTGGTTAGTTGGTGTTGCTAGTGAAGATATGACGCTTATGGGTCAGCTTTTGGGAATTAAATTAGCAGCTAGTGAATTCATAGGCTATATTCAATTAGCAGAGCTTAAAAATGTAGCAAACACCATACATCTTACTCATAATAAATCAGTTATTATGGCCACTTATATGCTATGTGGTTTTGCTAATTTTGCATCTATTGGTATTCAAATAGGAGGAATAGGCTCTTTAGCTCCAGGACAACGAAAAGTATTATCTGAGTTTGGTATGAAGGCATTGATTGGAGGAACTATAGCTTCTTTAATGTCTGCAACTATAGCAGGAATGATTATTGGATAATCTATAAACAAATCGTTGATAACTTTATCACATTAAATGAAGCTTTAATTCAAAAAAATTGAAGCTTTATTTATTTTTGATATACGAAGAAATGAATCAATTATGAAGCAATACCATGACTTAGTAAAACATGTTTTAGAAAACGGAAACGAGAAATCAGATAGGACGGGCACAGGTACTAAAAGTGTCTTTGGATACCAGATGCGATTTGATTTAAGTAAAGGTTTTCCTATGGTTACTACAAAAAAATTACACTTAAAATCTATAGTATATGAATTATTGTGGTTTATAAAAGGTGATACAAATGTCAAATATCTTCAAGATAATGGTGTGAGAATTTGGAACGAGTGGGCAGATGAAAATGGAGATTTAGGACCAGTCTATGGTCATCAATGGCGCAATTGGAATAGTGATGATATAGATCAGTTAAAAGAAGTTATCAAAACTTTAAAAAATAATCCAGATAGCAGAAGGATGTTAATTTCTGCTTGGAACCCAAGTGTGTTGCCAGATAATTCAGCT
>JADFAM010000086.1 GCA_015665265.1 Flavobacterium sp. | reverse complement strand
TATATAGACAGTGGATGATCACTCCATAAGACAACATCGGCATCTTTTCCAACTTTAATACTTCCAACTCTATGATCTATATGTAAAAGTTTTGCTGGGTTTATAGTAACCATTTTCCATGCTTCTAATTCTGATATTCCACCATATTTTACGGTTTTTGCAGCCTCTTGGTTTAATCTTCTTGACATTTCCCTGTCATCAGAATTAATTGCAACAGTAACACCAGCATTATGCATAATTGCGGCATTGTAAGGAATGGCATCATTAACTTCATATTTATAAGCCCACCAATCTGAGAAGGTAGATCCACCAACGCCGTGTTCTTTCATTTTATCAGCAACTTTATACCCCTCTAAAATGTGTGTAAACGTATTTACATTGAAATTGAATTTTTCAGCAACTTTCATTAACATATTAATTTCACTTTGAACATATGAATGACATGAAATGTAGCGTTCTTTGTTTAAGATTTCTGCCAAAGTTTCCATTTCTAAATCTTTTCTGTAGGGTTGACCACTTTTCTTAATAAGATCATATTCTTTAGCTCTTTGAAAGTAATCTGTAAAAACTTGTTCAACCCCCATACGAGTTTGTGGAAACCTGTAACTTGTATTTGATCTAGATTGTTTTACATTTTCACCTAAAGCAAATTTTATGAATTTAGGGGAATTTTCATAAATTAAATTCTGAGCATTTTCTCCCCATTTTAATTTTATGATAGCCGAACGACCACCAATCGGATTTGCAGAACCATGAAGAATTTGAACTGAAGTGGTTCCTCCTGAAAGGTTTCTGTATATATTGATGTCGGTTGGGTCTACAACATCTTCTATAGTTACTTCCGCTGTAGAGTTGTGACCACCTTCATTGATAGCGGATGCTGCTATATGTGAGTGTTCGTCTACAATACCTGCAGTTAGATGTTTTCCTGTCCCATCAATCAATAAAGCCTTTTTGTCTTTAATATTACTTCCGATTAGAACAATTTTACCATTTTTAAGTAATACATCTGTGTTTTTTAAAATCCCTTCAGATTCACTAGTCCAAACTGTAGTATTTTTTATTAAAATAGTTTGTTGTTTTGGTTGTGTGAGGTTTCCATATCCTATGTTAGGAAAAGTTACAGGTTGAAGAACAATGTTTTTATCTTCATCAGTATTAAATTTTTTCTTTTTTTCTTCCTCTTTAACAATTTTTGTAGCAGTCCATGAAGATTGATTTCCTGCACTATCAAAAGCAGTTCCATTTATTTCATTAGAACTGTAGGATATTTTTCCTAATATTCTAGTGAAAGTACTGTTATTGTTCATTGTAATAGAAACCCAATTATTTTTAAAGGAAAAAGTTGATTGTATCTTTTCATTTCCTATTGTTAAATTTCCTTTTTGTTTTGCTCCTTTTCCTGTGATTGACAAATTGTATTTTAGATCATTAACACTCAAGATATAGTCACCTGTAATATCTTTAATATTCATATCATTGATAACGTTTCTGTCTCCTTGAACCCAGTTTTCGTGAATAGTGGTTTTGGAATCAAAAACATCACCTGATGTGATAATAAAATTAGCATAACTACCAATATTAAGATTTCCAATTTTATCATTGCCTAGTATTTCAGCAGGAATAGAGGTCAAGGCTGCTAGTGCATTTTTTTTATTAAAACCATATTTAATTGCTTTTCTTAGGTTTTTGTGAAAAGAACTTATTGATTTTAACTTATGGGTAGTTAAAGCAAAAGTTATTTCATTATTAGATAAAACACTTAAGTTGGAGGGTTCTTGATTCCATTTACGCATTTCACTCAAATCTATATGTTGCGCTAACAAGGGATCGGCTACATCGTATGCTGCCCTAAAGTTAATTGGAATGATAAATTTTGCATTAGTGTTTTTTATGTCTTGTATTCTTTCAAACTCATCTCCAGACCCTACAATAGTATATTGAATACCAAATTCGTCTCCAACTTTATCAGCTCTTACAGCATCTATATGATTTCCTGTTTCAAAGATTTGTGTTTCATTTTTGTTTTTGTTAAGTGCGTCCAGAGATAGGTCTTTATTCTTCATTTTTCCGTTTGCGTACCAAGTAGCATCTAGATACGTTTGACGAAGTAGTGCCATCGCTCCCATTCTTGAGGTTGGATATGATTGTCTGGATTTTACACTTTTAGAAAATGAAAGATATTGGCCCGAATTATCATCTAAAATTCTGTATGCATTGTTTGAATTTGGATTAAGTGAAACAAGCAGCCCACTTCCTCTCATAATACCATCTTGTGAATGAGTATTTACTATGCCAAACCCAGCTTTTAAGTATTCTTTGGATTTTTTGGAATCAAACTTAAAAAGAGAAAATGAGGATGTTTCTGGTCTAATATGGTCATTCCAATAATACCCTTTTCTTTCTGCATCGTACTGAGGTCTCCTTCCCCTCGAAAAATCTCTTTTTGGTTTTTTAATTCCAAAATCAGAATATATATCTATAAATGAAGGGTATATTATTTTTCCACTTAAATCTATAGTTTTTGTGCCCTTAGGAATTTTTACTGATTTACCAACAGAAACAACTTTTCCATCTTTAATAAATAATGTACCTTTTTTGAGAATCTTTTCTGAACTCATATATATGGTAGCGTTTTTAAATGCAACCATTGTGTTTTTTGATGTTTTTACACCAGTGTTTACTGGAAAGTACTCTTGCGCTTTTGTTAAAGTAACTGATAAAAGCATGAGTACTAAATATAGTTTTCTCATTTAGTTAGTGTTTATTTTTTATAAATCTATTGAGAAGTATATACTTATTAAATGTTTGTAATTGTTTTTAACAAAACTTTATGAGCAGAATAAGGGTTTCAATTGTGCCTCTATAAGAGTTTTTATTAAAATGATCTTAAGAGTTTTATAATTAATGAATTATATTTTATTGTGGGGTGTTTTAAAATAACTAATCAATAAATCAACTACATAGTTGTAGGTATTAATTCCTTTGACTTGTTTGTTAGATTTTAAATAAACATTGTATCCTTTTTTAACAATTGGCTCTATAGGGTTCTTGTAATTATTCCAGAAATCAGAAGATGATTTAAAATCAATTAAAATTCCTTTATTTAAAGTTTTATATAGTACCTCAAAAGCATCTTTATCTCTCTTGTATAACTCAAATATGGTATATCTAGTGGCCATTCTATATGCAGAATATTTAAAATAAGGATCATCACTAGACAATGCTGCTAAAAAACCGATAAAATTAGCTTCGTTTTCCGCAGCAAAACCGATTTGGTGAGCCATTTCATGAGTTGTGGTTGTAGGTAAAATGGTTTTGGGTATCAATCTATTAACTTGCGCTTCCCCAGTAAATGGATTTAGATAACCTGAAGTACCATTATATGATTGAAAAACACTTATTAGAGAATTTTTTGCTATACCATATTTGTAAGTGAATAGAGAATTATTGTTTGCCAATTTTTTATACCCTTTTTTAGCCAGCAAATAAATATCTTTATTTGAATGAGGTATATTTACACTTATTGAATCTGATTTTGTAATCGCTAAATGAGATTCATTCAGTTTAGAAACTAAATACTTAGTAAGGTTTACTAATTCTTGATCACTGTATGGAGTGGTTTTGAGCTTTAAATTTTCATCTAAAGGTTTTCTAAAATAATTTAACCCCCACAGAAAATAAAACAAGAAATAAATTATTGAGATAAATGAGGTGATTCCTAAAATTTTAGAAACCATATTAGTAAAGCGCGTTGAAACAAGTTTATAAATGATATAAATCAGGTATAAACAAAAAAATATAATAATAATATCTCCAAAAGAGAAAGGCATCCATCCAAATAAAATTCTTAAAAAAGAGCTTATGTATGGATATATTCCTCTAGAATAATAGGTTTCAATAAAAGATGGATAGCTTTCTATCCATCTCATGAATAGTATTTGAATTCCTAAAAAAAGGGTCAGATAAATATTTCTCTTTTTTATCATCATTATGGTAAAAATACAGAAAGAAATGTAGAACTTTATACTTTGTTAACATGATAATAACAATTTGGTTAACAAATCTTGTGTAAAAATAAAAACCAATAGGAGAAACCTCATTTGCTAGTAAAAATATACCTTTGTTACTATGGAGAAAACGCAATCTTATAGTGGTAAAAAAGTAGACAAATCTAAAATTATTAGTTTAGAAAAAGGGAAGGTACCACCTCAAGCTGTTGATCTTGAAGAGGCAGTTTTGGGCGCTATGATGATTGATAAAAAAGGGATTGATGACGTTATTGATATTCTTCATCCTGACGCTTTTTATGAGATTAAACATCAGGAAATTTATAGAGTTATTTATGATTTATTTCAAGAGTCTAAACCAATAGATTTGTTAACTGTTTCAAACTCATTGAGAAAAAATGCCAAATTAGATTTAGTAGGTGGTGATTTTCATTTAATTAGACTAACTCAAAAAGTAGCTTCATCCGCACATATAGAATTTCATGCAAGAATTATTCTTCAAAAATATATTCAACGCAGGTTAATCAGTATTTCAAGTGATATTATTGAAAATGCTTATGATGAAACATCAGATGTATTTGATTTGTTAGATAATGCTGAAGCTAAGCTTTTTGAAGTAACACAGGGAAATTTAAAGAAAAGTTCGGAAGGAGCAAGTGATTTAGTTAAACAGGCTTTATCAAAAATCCAAGAAATTTCTAATAAGGAGGGAATGAGTGGATTGGCCACTGGTTTCACAAAACTTGATGCGATTACCTCAGGTTGGCAACCATCAGATTTAATTATAATAGCTGCCCGTCCTGGTATGGGAAAAACAGCCTTTGTAATATCTATGGCTAAAAATATGGCTATTGACTTTAATCATGCTGTTGCTGTTTTTTCTTTAGAGATGTCTTCTGTACAATTAATCACAAGAATGATATCCTCTGAAACAGGTTTAACTTCAGAAAAGCTTCGTAAAGGGAATTTAGAGCCACATGAGTGGGAACAGTTGAATGTAAAAGTAAAACGTTTGTCTGACGCCCCAATTTTTATAGATGATACACCGTCCTTATCAATTTTTGATTTACGTGCAAAAGCACGCCGTCTAGTATCCCAACATAATGTTAGAATTATAGTTATTGATTATTTACAACTAATGACTGCAGGGAATAATAGTAAAGGTGGAGGAAATCGAGAGCAAGAGATTTCTATGATTTCTAGAAATTTAAAAGCATTAGCTAAAGAATTAGAAGTTCCAGTAATTGCATTATCTCAATTATCTAGAGCTGTAGAAACTAGAGGTGGAAGTAAAAGACCTTTGTTGTCTGATTTACGTGAATCTGGAGCCATTGAACAAGATGCAGATATTGTCTCTTTTATATTTCGTCCAGAATATTACGGAATGACAGAATGGGATGATGATGACCATACACCATGTGAAGGCCAGGGTGAATTTATCATTGCCAAACACCGAAATGGTGGTCTAGATAATATTCGATTAAAATTTACGGGTCATTTAGCTAAATTCTCTGACTTAGATGAAGGTTTTAGTAGTGAATTTCAATCAAGTATGAATACTGATTTTGCTGAAGATGTTTTTCCGGATACTCGTATTGAGCCAAAAGATGCCTTTGGAACGGATGAAGATGATGTTCCTTTCTAGTAAATACATTCCATCATCAAATTTCATATTATTTTTAAAAGTTTAATTTATATTTAGCTATATGAGACATATTATTTTATTATTAATTTTTGTTAATAGTTTTCAACTGGTTTTCTCTCAAGGAAGTAAATCTATATTTAAACCTCTAGATGTATTTTCTTTAGAATGGGCCGTAAACCCACAAATTTCACCAGACGCCTCCCAAATTATTTACAGAAGAAGTGGTTTTGACATAATGAATGATACATCTAAAGGCAATCTTTGGATTCTTAATGCCGATGGTACTTCTCACAGAAAATTAACTTCAAGAGAGGTAAGTGAATCAAAAGCTACTTGGTCACCCGATGGAAATCGTATTGCCTTTGTAAGCAATACAAAAGAAGGATCAGAAATTTATATGTATTGGGTTTTAACTGGTCAAATAGCAAAATTATCTCAGTTGGAAATGTCTCCAGGAAATATAACTTGGTCTCCTGATGGAAAACTTATTGCATTCACAATGTTTAAGTCTGAAAAGCTGCCAGTAGTCATAAAAATGCCTCAAAAACCTAAGGGAGCTAATTGGGCAAAACCAGCAAGAATTACTAATAGGTTGAAGCATGAGGCTGATGGTAGAGGTTATTTGAAGCCAGGGTTTACTCACATTTATACAATTCCATCTCAAGGAGGTACACCAGAACAAATAACGAGTGGGAATTACAATCATACAGGTACTCTTTCTTTTTCACCAGATAGCAAATCAATTTATTTTTCTGCAAATAGAGTTGAGGATTGGGAATATGATTTTAGAAATAGTGAAGTTTATAATGTTAATATACACACAAAAATAATAAAAGTGTTAACCTCACAAAAAGGGCCCGACTTTTCTCCAAAAGTTTCTCCAAATGGTAAGAAAATTGCTTTTTTAGGGTTCAAAGACAACGTTCAGACTCATCAAAATAGGGTTTTATATTTAATGAATTCTAATGGAAAAAATAGAACTACAATTTCTGGGAATTTCGATAATAGTATTTCAAATATAGTTTGGGATTCTTCAGGTAATGGATTGTATTGCACCTATGATGAAAAAGGAAATTCAAAAGTAGCTTATATAAGCTTGGGTGGTAAAGTTACTAAATTAGCTGATAATTTAGGGGGAACAACTATTGGTAGGCCTTATGCCTCTGGTTCATTTTCAGTTGCTAAAAATGGCACAATAGTTTATACTCATACAAGACCCGAATACCCCTCTGAACTTGCAGTAATTAAAGATAAAGAATCTTCAAAATTAATTACAAACTTAAATGAAGATTTGTTGTCTAGAAGAGTGCTTGGGAAAACTGAAGAAGTATGGTACACCTCTTCATTTGATGGAAGAAAGATTCAAGGTTGGTTAGTAAAGCCTCCTTTCTATGATTCTAAAAAAAAATATCCACTATTAGTAGAAAATCATGGTGGACCAATTTTAAATTATGGAGATCGTTTTACTTCAGAAATCCAATTATATGCTGCAGATGGATATGTAGTATTTTATCCAAACCCCAGAGGAAGCACTAGTTATGGAGAAGAATTTGCAAATTTATTGTACAATAATTATCCGGGACAAGATTATAATGATGTAATGGATGGTGTTGATTACCTTGTTAAAAAAGGAGTTGTTGATAACAATAAATTATTTGTTACCGGAGGAAGTGCCGGAGGTATTATGACAGCTTGGATGATTGGTAAAAATAAGCGCTTTAGAGCTGCTGTTGTGGTGAAGCCTGTTATGAATTGGATTAGTAAAACTCTTGTTGCAGATAATTATTTCGGATATGCAAATTCAAGATATCCAGGACAACCATGGGAAAATTTTGAAACTTATTGGAAATTTTCACCATTATCGCTTGTGGGTAATATTAGTACACCTACAATGGTGATGGTAGGAATGGATGATTTAAGAACACCTCCAAGTGAAGCGAAACAATTATACCATGCTCTAAAATTAAGAAAAATTGAAACAGTTCTTGTGGAAATACCAGGAGCATCTCATGGAATTGCAAATAAACCTAGTAATCTAATCAGTAAAGTAGCTCATGTATTGGCTTGGTTAAATAAATATAATCTTCAATAAAATAATTTTGTGTTTAGAAATTTGATCATTATTTTATTGTTTCTGTTTGTCTCGAGCTCTATTAGTGCCTCGTTTATTTATGTTCCAATGAATGACGATAATCAAATAAATCATTTGAAAGCTTATGGTATTGTTTATTATTCTCTAGAGGTAGGTCTAAAAGCCAAATGGTTATTAAATTATGATGGTGGAGCATTTTTGATAGAAAATAATAAAATTATTGAAAATGAATGCAACATAAGAGGTGTCACGTATCAAGTAATTTCAGATGCTAAAGCACAAATAATATTAGAAGATATTTCTTCTCCTTCAAAAAATCAAGAAGCAGTTAGTCTTGAAAAAGCTCCAAAAATAGCTGTGTATTCCCCAAAGGATAAAATGCCATGGGATGACGCTGTTACCATGGTGTTAACTTATGCAGAAATTCCATTTGATGTTATTTATGATGAAGAGGTTTTAAATGATAAATTAATACTTTATGAATGGCTTCACCTTCATCATGAAGATTTTACTGGTCAATATGGTCGTTTTTACGGAGCGTTTAGAACTACTCCTTGGTATGTGAACGGGAAACTTCAAGCTGAAAAATCTGCAAAAAAATTGGGTTTTAATAAAGTTTCAAAATTAAAACTAGCTGTAAGTAAAAAGATAAGAAATTTTGTAATTGGTGGTGGTTTTATGTTTGCTATGTGTTCTGCAACTGATAGTTTTGATATAGCTTTGTCTGCAGATGATGTAGATATTGCAGAATCTATGTTTGATGGCGATCCTTCAGAATCTAATTATCAATCTAAAATTAATTTTAATAAGACTTTTGCATTCAAAGATTTTAATTTAATTAGAAATCCAACTACCTACGAGTTCTCGACTATAGATATGACTACAAAACGTTTTATTCCCAAAACTTCTGATTACTTTTCATTAATAGAATTTTCAGCTAAGTGGGATCAGGTACCAACGATGCTAACTCAAAATCATACACAGTTAGTGAAGGGATTTATGGGGCAGACAACTTCTTTTGATAGATCTACTATCAAGTCAAATATTCTAGTTTTAGGTGAAAATAGAACAAACAGAGAGGCTAAGTATATTCATGGGACAAAAGGAAAGGGGATGTTTACATTTTATGGTGGTCATGATCCCGAAGATTATACCCACAGGGTAGGAGATCCAAAAACTGAATTAGAACTTCATAAAAACTCACCAGGTTATCGTCTAATATTAAACAACGTATTATTTCCTGCTGCTAAAAAGAAAAAAGAAAAAACATAGTTAATAACCTTGTTAACTTTGTAACTAAATAAACCTTGTCAAATGTTTTTTAAAAAATTACTTTTGTAAATCAAATATTATTTAATGGCTACTACTCAAGAATTACAAGATTTCACACAACAAGTTAGAAGAGATATTTTAAGAATGGTTCACGCTGTAAATTCTGGTCATCCTGGAGGTTCTCTAGGCTGTGCAGAGTTTTTTACTGTGTTGTATCAAGAGGTATTAGAGTATTCAACAGAATTTTCAATGGATGGTAAAAATGAAAATTTATTTTTCTTATCTAATGGTCATATTTCACCTGTTTACTATAGTGTATTAGCTAGAAGCGGTTTCTTTCCTGTCGAAGAATTGGCAACTTTTAGAAAAATGAATACTCGTTTACAAGGGCATCCAACTACTCACGAGGGTTTGCCTGGTATAAGGATTGCATCGGGATCTCTCGGACAAGGAATGTCTGTGGCCATAGGAGCAGCTGAATCAAAGAAACTTAACGGAGATGATAAAATTATATACACACTTCATGGTGATGGTGAATTGCAAGAAGGTCAGGTTTGGGAGTCTGCGATGTACGCTTCTGCAAAAAAAATAGATAATCTGATATCTACTATTGACTTAAATGGTAAGCAGATTGATGGTGCTACTGATGATGTATTGCCAATGGGAAGTATCAGAGCTAAATTTGAAGCTTTTGGTTGGGAAGTAATTGATATAATTAAAGGGAATGATGTTGATTCAATAATAAAAGGACTTTCTGAAGCTAAATCTAAAACAGGAAAAGGAAAACCAGTTTGTGTATTATTGCACACTGAGATGGGTAATGGAATAGATTTTATGATGCATACCCATGCATGGCATGGAAAAGCACCAAATGATGATCAATTAGCTGTTGCTCTAAATCAAAATCCAGTAACACTAGGAGATTACTAATAATAGTCACCAATAAAATTAAAAACCTATTGATATTCAATAGGTTTTTTTATACTCTAACCTTACTTTTTTATGTTTTTATTTAGATATGCACCGTTAGTAAAAAAGTATCTTTGTAAAAATTTTTAAATAAAAAAATGCGAATAGGAATAGTTTGTTATCCAACATTTGGTGGAAGTGGAGTAGTAGCTACAGAGTTAGGAATGGCTTTAGCAGATAAAGGCCATGAAGTACATTTTGTCACGTATAATCTACCTGTTCGTTTAGATTTTATTTCTCACAAGTTACACTTCCATGAAGTATTAATGGAGGAATATCCATTATTTCAATATCAACCCTATGAGCTAGCATTGTCTACAAAATTAGTAGAAGTTGTATCTAAATATCAATTAGAAATTTTACATGTTCATTATGCTATTCCTCATGCATATGCTGCTTACATGGCAAAAATGATGCTATTAGAGAAGGGAATTGATATAAAAGTTGTGACTACTTTACACGGAACTGACATTACTTTGGTTGGAAGTCATCCCAGTTATAAAACAGCAGTAGAATTTAGTATAAATAATTCTGATATAGTAACCTCAGTTTCAGAAAGTTTGAAAGAGGATACGCTTCGTTTATTTTCCATTACTAATGAAATTAAAGTAATTCATAATTTTATAGATACTGAAAAATATGATCGTGAATTACAGAATGATTGTCAACGAATAGCTGTGGCAAAAACTAATGAGCGAATATTAACTCATATTTCTAACTTTAGACCAGTTAAAAGAATTAAAGATGTAATTAAGGTTTTTTATAAAGTTCAACAAGAGCTACCCTCAAAATTATTGATGGTTGGAGAAGGCCCAGAAAAAAGAAAAGCTGAATTACAGGTGAAAAAGTTAGGGATAGAAGACAAAGTTATCTTCTTGGGAAATAGTCACGAAATATCTAAAATTTTATGTTACACTGATGTTTTTTTATTGCCTTCTGAAAGTGAAAGTTTTGGATTGGCTGCTTTAGAGGCCATGGCTGCTTCAACTGCCGTTATTTCTACAAATACTGGAGGATTACCTGAAGTAAATATTCATGGGAAAACAGGATACCTCAGTAATCTAGGTGACTGTGATAATATGGCAATAAATGCAATATCAATTTTAAAAGATGATGATATTTTGATGAATTTTAAGAAAGCTGCCAAAGAACATACTAAACAATTTTGTTTAGATAATATACTACCAGTTTATGAGGATGTTTATAATGCGGCATTAAATAAAGTTCATTAAGAATTATAGTATTCAATACTTTCTATCAATAATTTGTTGCTTATTTTACAATCCAATTTAAATTCTTCAAAATCATTTAACAACACAAAGTTTACCTCGCCATTGTTATTTTTTTTATCATGCTTTAATAATTCAAAAATAGCAGCATAGTCTTCCTGTTCGATAGTTACTTTTTCATACATAGTACTAATCATATTTTTGACAACATTTAATTTTTCAATTGGCAATTTTAGAACTTTATATGAAAGATATGATTCACAAACCATACCAATTGCTATAGCCTCACCATGGGTAAGGTTATCTTTGTTATTGTTATCTAAAAAATAAGATTCTATAGCATGACCCAATGTATGTCCGAAATTTAAAACCTTTCTTACCCCTTTTTCTTTGGGATCTTTCAAAACTATTTCGTTTTTAATTTCTATTGATCGATGAATGATTTTATGAATAGTTGATTTTTCAAAAGTTTTTAAATAATCAATTAAATTAGTATCATAGGTTAATCCATATTTTATGATTTCGGCAACACCAGACCTAGATTCTCTATCATTTAAAGTAGCTAAAAAATCTTCGTCAATTATAACAATTTGTGGGTTTACAAATAATCCAATCTGATTTTTTAAAACTCCTAAGTCTACACCAGTCTTACCACCTACAGATGCATCAACCATACTAAGTAACGTTGTAGGAATATTTATAAAATCAATACCACGTTTGTAGGTAGCTGCTACAAATCCTCCTAAATCCGTGATAACTCCACCACCAAGTGTAATTAATAAACTATTCCTATCTGCATTTAATTCGGTTAGTGCATTCCAAACACCACTGCAAGTATCTAGGTTTTTATTAATTTCTCCTGATTCAATTTCTATAATTTCTATTCGTTTATCTGTTTCTAGTAAAGGAATAAATTTTGGATAGCAATATTCTAAAGAATTTTCATCAACCAAAATAAAAATTGAAGAATAATCTTCTTTTTGAATTAAGGAATTTAATTCTCCATATCCATTTTGCTTAAAATGAACATAATAAGTAGCCGCTTTAATAGATTTCATGTTCTATAAATTTCAATTACAAATAAACTACAAAATATTGAATAATTTGAATCAGCTAACTATCTTTGTTTATATATTTTTTAAGTTTATGAATCTCTTTAATAATACCAAAATTGCTTTTTCATTAAAGTCAGACTCAGAGTTAGAAAGAGCTTTTTTCTTATTCAAATTAATTCAAAGTCATCCAATGGTTAAAATAGGTACAGCCGTTACTAACTTTGCTTTAAAAGCACACTTACCTGTTGAGGGATTAATTAGATCTACAGTATTCGATCATTTCTGTGGTGGAGTTACTGAGGAAGATTGTACTCCTATCATTGAAAAAATGCACCATCATAAAGTCTATTCTGTTTTAGATTATTCTGTAGAAGGTAAAGAAACAGAAGAGCAATTTGACATTGTAAAAGCAAAAACATTAAAAAATATAGAATTTGCCAAGGAAAAAGACGCGATTCCATTTGTGGTTTTTAAACCAACAGGGGTGGGTCGTTTTTCTTTGTATCAAAAAATTACAGAAAAAAAATCACTTACTAATGAAGAAAAAAGTGAGTGGATAACTGTCATGAATCGTTATTATGAAATATGTGATAAGGCAATAAAATATGATGTTCCTATTTTAATTGATGCTGAAGAGAGTTGGATGCAAGATGCGGCAGATGTATTGGTTGAAGGCCTAATGGAAAAGTATAATGTAAATAAAGCTATTGTTTTTAATACATTACAAATGTATCGCCATGATAGGATGGAGTATTTAAAAGATTTACAGCAGAAAGCCTTGAAAGGAAATTACCACATAGGGTTAAAAATAGTTCGTGGTGCTTACATGGAAAAAGAAAGAGAAAGAGCAATAGAAAACAAGTATCCGTCTCCTATTTGTATTGATAAAAATGCTACTGATAAAAATTTTAATGATGCCATAAAATTTATAATGGAACACGATAAAATGGCTCTTTTTGCTGGAACACATAACGAAGACAGTTCTTATTTATTATTGGATTTAGCAAAACGCCACAACATAACTCCAAAAGACAATCGATTATGGTTTGGTCAATTGTACGGTATGAGCGATCACATAAGTTTTAATTTAGCTAAAGAAGGATACAATACAGCTAAATACGTTCCTTTTGGACCAGTTAGAGATGTGATGCCTTATCTCATAAGAAGAGCTGAAGAAAATACTTCTGTAGCAGGACAAACAAGTAGAGAACTAAATTTAATTAAAGAAGAAAGAGTTAGAAGAAAATTAGAATGAATACTGTAGAAGAAATAAAAGAACTCCTTCAAAAAAATAAAAAACGCTTAGATAAAGAACTTCAGCAAAGTAAAGAAGCAGTTAGTTTAATAAAAAAATCTATGCATTCCTCTTTATCTGAAGAAGAAAAAGAAAAAGTTAAAATCCAGTTATTAGATATCTGTAAAGCCATTCCTGCATTTACAGTATTTATGTTACCCGGTGGGGCTTTATTATTGCCCCTATTAATCAAATTAATCCCAGATATTTTACCATCAGCTTTTAGAGATGATGAAGAGCTGATAAATTAATGCTAATTTATTTAATCTCTTAAAGTAAAACACTACTTTTGCAACTTCAAAAAAAGTAAGCATGCAATCAATTAGGAATATTGCCATTATAGCCCACGTAGATCATGGTAAGACTACATTAGTAGACAAGATTATAGATCAAGCGAAAATTTTAGACGATCGTAAAGAACGTAAAGATTTATTATTAGATAATAATGATCTTGAAAGGGAAAGAGGAATTACAATTTTATCAAAAAACGTCTCTGTTAATTACAAAAATGTAAAGATAAATGTAATAGATACTCCTGGTCACGCAGATTTTGGTGGTGAAGTAGAGCGCGTATTAAAAATGGCTGATGGTGTTTTGTTATTGGTAGATGCTTTTGAGGGGCCGATGCCACAAACACGTTTTGTATTAGGTAAGGCCTTAGAATTAGGATTAACACCTATAGTTGTTGTGAATAAGGTAGACAAAGAAAATTGTACACCAGACTTAGTTCATGAAAAAGTATTTGATTTGATGTTTGCATTAGAAGCAACTGAAGAGCAATTAGATTTTACTACAATTTATGGTTCGGCAAAAAATGGTTGGATGAGTACAGATTGGCAAGATCCAAAGGATAATATCCTAGACCTATTAGATGCTGTTATAGAATCTATACCTGAGGCACCTTATAGAGTAGGATCTCCTCAAATGCAAATTACCTCGTTAGATTTTTCATCTTTTACAGGAAGAATTGCAATAGGAAGAGTTTTTAGAGGCGATTTAGAGGAGAATAAAGATTATATGTTGTGTAAACGAGATGGTTCTACGAAAAAAGTAAGAATTAAGGAATTACACGTTTTTGAGGGGATGGGGAAAGCCAAAACTTCAAAAGTAAGAAGTGGAGACATATGCGCTATAACAGGTTTAGAAGGTTTTGAAATTGGTGATACCATTGCAGATTTAGATGCGCCAGAAGCTTTGCCAAGAATAGAGGTAGACCAACCTACTATGAGTATGTTATTTACCATTAATAATTCTCCATTTTTTGGAAAAGAAGGAAAGTACGTTACCTCTCGTCATTTACGTGATCGATTATTCAAAGAGATGGAGAAAAATCTTGCTCTTCGTGTTGATGAAACAGATACAGAAGATAAATTTAATGTATTTGGTAGAGGTGTTCTTCATTTATCTGTTTTGATAGAAACTATGCGTAGAGAAGGGTATGAATTACAAGTTGGAAGACCACAGGTAATACTTAAGGATATTGATGGTGTAAAATCTGAGCCATACGAAACTTTATCGATAGATGTTCCAGAAGATGTTGCATCCAAGGCTATAAATTTAGTTTCATTACGAAAAGGAGATTTACTAATAATGGAGCCAAAAGGAGATCTTCAACATTTAGAGTTTACTATACCCTCTAGAGGACTTATAGGATTACGAAATAAGATTTTAACTGCAACAGCAGGAACTGCTATTATCAACCATAGATTTTCAGAATACGGTCCTTTTAAAGGTGAATTTTCAGAAGATATTAAAGGAGCTATTGTTTCTTCTGCAGCAGGAAAAGCTACAGCCTATGCAATAGACAGGTTGCAAGACAGAGGACGCTTTTTTATAGATCCAAACCAAGACATATATATAGGGCAGGTTGTTGGCGAGAATAGTAAGGATACGGACATGGGTGTAAATTTAATCAAAGGGAAAAAATTAACGAACGTTCGTTCATCTGGGACAGATGACAGTGTTAAGATTGCTCCAAAGATCGATTTTTCATTAGAGGAATGTATGGAATACATCAAAGTAGACGAATATCTAGAGGTTACGCCAGAAAGTTTGCGAATGCGAAAAATTTCATTTAGACCTTAATTTCAAGTTTTAGTTATAAAAAAAAGCTCAAGTTTTACTTGAGCTTTTTTTATTTTAAATCAATTATATACTTTTTCAGGATATTATAATCCCTAATTATTAAATTAGCATCCTTGAGAGTTTGATCACTTACTAGAGGATTTTTATACCCAACAACAAATATTCCTGCATCGTTAGCAGCTTTTATTCCATTGTCTGAATCTTCAATCACAATACACTGTTCTTTTGATACACCACCTAGAATAGCTGCCTTTTCAAAAATTTCTGGGTGAGGTTTAGAGGCAGTTAGATCTGCACCACTAATTTTCGCAGTAAAATATTGATTTAAATCAAATCTAGAAAAAACACGATTGATGTTTACCATAGAAGAGGAGGAGGCTAAAACTAACTTTAGATTTTGTTTGTTTAGAAATTGAATCAAATCTTTTACTCCATGAACCAACGCTAATGTTGGATTATTTTCAAAGTAATTTACATAACGTTTTCTTTTTTGAAGAACTAACTCTTCCGGAATATCATTTAGATTAAAATGATTCACCAACTTTTGAAATGCATTTATAGTAGATGAACCAGTCATTGTTTTATAAAGCTCTTCGGAAACGTCAACTCCTAGACTGTTGAAAGTCTCATAATATGCTTTTTTATGAATTTCTTCAGAATCTATAATAACACCATCCATATCAAAAATAACACATTGTAATTTTTTTGGAAACTTCATTTAGTTTAAAAATTTAGAATTTAATTTTTTAGCAGGGATTATACATTCTTCCTTTTTTCCAAACCAACGGTATCTGTTTCTAGCGATAAAGTCATAAAAAAAGTCATTTAGAAAAACTGGTAAAACTCTAAATATTTGAATGATTTTCCAAGCTCCTTTAAACTCATTTGCAATTTTAAAAACTGCTTCAGATTTTATAAAGTAGTTACTACCAGGGATATATAAGACTATAGAATCTATTTTAGAGATATCGATTCCTAATTCATTAATAATATTCTTGCCAGTATTTGACTGAAGCGCAGTGAATAAAAAGATATCATTTTTATCCTGTCTAATTATTTTTAAAACTACATCATTACACAAGTTACAGACCCCGTCAAATAAAATCAGCTTTTTGTTTTCAGGGATGTTATTTATATTTTCAAACATATGAAGCAAAAATAATGCTTAAAATTTAAAATTAAGTGTAACAAATTAATTTTAGAAACGTCTTATGAGGGTATTGATATTTACAGGCAATTAAATGTTGTTTTAACATAAAATTAGTAGCGGCAATAATGCCTATTAGCTACTTTTATCAAAAAAATAAAAATCTGAATGATTCGTATAAAAAACCTTCATAAATCATATCCAATAGGTAAAGATTCTTTGCATGTATTGAAAGGAATAGATCTACACATTAAAGAAGGTGAATTTGTATCAATAATGGGTTCCTCAGGGTCTGGTAAATCTACCTTATTAAACATTGTTGGTTTATTAGATGAGCACGATGAGGGAGATTATTTTTTAAATGGTCAAGAAATTAAAAACTTAAATGAAAAAAAGGGAGCTGTTCTTAGAAATAAATTTTTGGGATTCGTTTTTCAGTCATTTAATCTAATTTCCTACAAAACTGCTTTAGAAAATGTATCATTACCTTTGTATTATAAAGGAGTTTCAAGAAAGGAACGTCAAAAAATAGCACTAGATTATTTAGACAAAGTTGGTCTTAAAGATTGGGCGTCTCATTTACCTAATGAATTATCAGGTGGTCAAAAACAACGTGTAGCTATTGCAAGGGCGTTAGTAACTCAACCCAAGGTTGTACTTGCAGATGAACCAACAGGAGCATTAGATTCCACAACAACTGATTCTGTAATGGGTTTATTGAAAGATATTAATAATGAAGGAATGACAGTTTTTGTGATTACTCACGAGGAGGAAGTTGCTGATCAAACTAAACGAATAGTTCGTTTAAAAGATGGAATTATAACTAGTGATACTATCAACGTTCAAAGAAACCCTGTTAAAACCGTTTAACTATGTTCGATTTAGATCGATGGAGAGAAATCTTCCAAAGCATCAATAAGAATAAATTACGTTCTGTAATGTCAGGTTTTACAGTAGCTTTTGCTATTCTATTATTTACTTTATTGTTTGGAATAGTAAGTGGTCTTAAAAATACCTTTGAGGGGGCTTTTGTAGACAATGCAGTAAATTCAATGATTGTAAGGGTCTGGAAAACAACAAAACCGTTCAAAGGATTACAATCTGGTAGGAGAATTCAATTAAAGAATCCTGATTATGACTATTTAGAGAACAAATATGATTCTAAGATAGATTTAATGACTGCTAGGATTTTTAAAAATTTCAGTATTTCATACGATAACAAACAAGACAATTACAGCGTAACAGCTGTTCATCCTGATCATCAATTTTTAGAGAAAACATTAATAAATGAAGGGAGATACATAAATCAACTAGACATCAATGAATCTTCAAAAGTAATCGTAATAGGTAGGTTAGTTAAGTCTGATTTATTTGGAGAAAAACCAGCGTTGGGTAAACGAGTTAATGTAGGAGGGATATCCTATAAAGTCATTGGAATTTTTTCTGATGATGGCGGAGACAATGAAGAAAGAGTAGCCTATATTCCTGTGACTACAGCCCAAAAATTATATGGAAATAATGACTATTTAAATCAAATTAGAATTGGGTACAATCAAGATTTAAATTTAGATGAAGCCATAGCTTTTGGAAAATTAGTTGAAAGAGACATGAGAGGTAAATTAGATATTCATCCAGATGATCAGAGTGCTTTATCTGTAAGAAATATGGCTGAAGTTAGTAAAGGAGTAGATGTTTTTATGATAGCACTCTTTTTTATTGTGGTTTTTATTGGTTCAGGAACTCTTATTGCAGGAATAATTGGTATTAGCAATATTATGATATTTGTTATCAAAGAAAGAACAAAAGAATTTGGTATTAGAAAAGCACTAGGAGCTAAACCCTCTTCTATAGTTGGAATGGTAGTTCAAGAATCTGTTTTAATCACCACTATTGCTGGATATCTTGGTTTAACTCTAGGAACTTATATCCTAAGTTTAATTGGGAATAATTTAGAGAAAGACTATTTTATTAAAGACCCAAGTGTTAGTCAAGGATTGGTAATAGGAGCCACCATAGTTTTAATTATTTCAGGATTAATAGCCGCTTTAGTTCCAGCTAGAAAAGCTTCACAAATTAAACCAGTTGTAGCCTTAAGAGCAGATTAATATGAAATTTATATTTGATTCAGATACTTGGCAAGAAATTTATGGAGGAATCCGTAAAAATAAAACAAGAACAGCCATTACTATCATTGGTGTTTTATGGGGTATTTTTCTGTTAGTAACACTTTTAGGAGCTTCAAGAGGATTAGAAAATAACTTTAAAACTATTTTTGGTGATTTTGCTACCAATAGTGTTTTTGTGTGGTCTCAAAGAACAGAAGTTCCATTTAAAGGATTTCAAAAAGGTAGAAGAGTTCGTTTAACCACAGATGATGTAGAGATTTTAAAAAGAGAATACAAGGAAATTAAATTTATTGCTCCAAGAAGTCAATCTAATAGCGCCATAACTAGAGGTTTTAAGACTGGAAACTTTAATATTTCAGGAGATTTCCCTGTATTAGATAAAGTTCAAAAAAAGGATTTAATCTATGGCCGTTTTTTGAATGAAAATGATATAAAACTTAAGTCAAAAGTTTGTGTAATTGAATTAGAGATTTATGAACAATTGTTTGATAAAAATGAGGAGCCAGTTGGTGAAATGGTTACTATTGGTAATATTTCTTATAAAATTGTAGGTGTTTACAAAAATGGTAATATTACTTTTGATGGTGCAGCTGCATACATACCATTCACTACTTTTCAGCAGGTTTTTAATAGAGCAAATAGAATTAGTTGGATGATGATTACGGCTAATGAAGGAGTTGATATTTTACAAATGGAGCAGGATATATTGTTAACTCTTAAAAATATTCACAAAGTAGATCCAGAAGATAAAAAAGCTTTTGGTAGTGCTAATTTAGCAGTTGAAATTGGCAAGGTAACTGGGTTTCTAACTGGAATGCAATTTTTAACATGGTTTGTTGGTATTGCTACTCTAATAGCTGGGGTTTTTGCTATAGGTAATATTTTATTGATAACAGTAAAAGAACGGACCAAAGAAATAGGTATTAGACGCGCTATAGGAGCTACTCCAATAGAAATTAGAAGACAAGTGGTTCTTGAGTCAGTATTTTTAACAACAGTAGCAGGAATGTTAGGTATTATTTTTGGAGGTTTAGTTTTGTATTTACTAGATACATTTTTAGGTTCAGGGCCAGATCCAACTTTAATTAACCCTACTGTAAATATTCCAATCATATTATTTGCGTTTTTTATCCTAGTAGTTTTGGGTACAGTTATAGGTTTAATACCTGCTTACATGGCCACATTAGTGAAACCAATAGATGCTTTAAGAGACGAATAAGAAATAAAAAAATATATTAATCAAAGTTTTATATACAATCAAAATGAGTAAAAGAGCAAAAATTATATTAGTAGTAGTATTCATAACATTTGCGGGTGTTCTTGTATGGCTAGGCAGTAAGAATAAAAAAAACATTCAGACTTTTGAAACTGAAAAAGCATTTAAAGCTACTATTGTAAAAAAGACCGTTGCAACTGGGAAAGTAGTTCCTCTCGAGGAAATTGAAATAAAACCACAAATCACTGGGATTATAGATAAAATAATTTTATTAGAGGGTGCCAAAGTAAATAAAGGAGATTTAATTGCAACAGTTAGGGTTGTCCCAAATGAGCAATCTTTGATTAGTGCTAAAGGTAGAGTAGATAACATTAAATTAAGAGTTAAGAACGCAAAAATTTCTTATGATAGAAATAAGAAACTTTATGATAAAGGTGTATTAGCAGCTTCATCATTTGAACAAGTAGAACTTACTTTTAATCAAGCAAAACAAGATTTAGTGAATGCAGAAAATGACTATAAAATTATTAAAAGTGGTTCATCTGGTGTTGGTGTTGCAAATACTGACATAAGAGCTCAAATATCTGGAACTATATTAGAAATTCCAGTAAAAGAGGGAGACCAAGTAATACAAAGTAATAATTTTAATGCTGGTACAACGATAGCTTCAATAGCCGATATGAGTAAGATGATTTTTGAAGGTAAGGTAGATGAATCTGATGTTAGTAAGTTAGTTAAAGGAACGGCGATAGAAATTTCTTTAGGAGCAATCGAAGAGAAAAAATTTCCCGCTAAATTAAACTTCATAGCACCAAAAGGAACTGAAGAAGGTGGTGCTGTTCAATTTACGATTAAAGCAAATATTACTTTAGATGATAACTATTTTGTAAGAGCAAATTATAGTGCTAATGCTGATATTGTTCTAGAAAAACAGGATAGTGTATTATCTATAAAAGAGGCCTTGTTACGTTTTGATAAAAAAACTGAAAAACCATATGTAGAGATTAAAATTGGAGATAATGAGTTTGAAAAAAGAGAGTTAGAATTAGGTATTTCTGATGGAGTTAATATTATGGTTAAGTCAGGAATTACAGAAAAAGATGATCTTAAAATCTGGAACAAAGCAAGAAAAGATTATGAAGCAGATGACGATCCAAGAAGAAATTAATTGATAATGTTGATGTTACATACAAAGGGATTTATAATTAAATCCCTTTTTTTATTTGATATAAATCCTATACCCCAATTCAAAACCAAGTATATTATAGCCACTGTTAGGTTTTTGTATATTAAAGTTGGAAACATGTCCCACTGTAGTTGCTAGAAAAAATTCTGATTTATTAATTTTATGAGCTAATCCTAAAGACACATTTTCAATAAATGTAAAGCCTTTTGCTAATCTTTCAGACTCTAAGCTTATATACCCAGCTCCTAAACCTAAAGTAGCCTCAAAGGAGATATTTTTTATAATGGTTTTTCTCAACTGAAAACCTACTTCAAATGCATACAATAAGATGTCTTTTTTTTGTGTAAATTTTTCTCTTAAAAACTCAAAATTTTCTTCATCTGGAGTAATAAATTGTTCATTCAGTAATTGATGTTGTGCCTTTTGATATTGGGGTTGTAGTATAAGATTTACATCCCAATTTTCACTTTTCTGTATAGGATAAAACAATTGAAATTTATATACATTGGTCTTATAATCATAATCTTTATCAAAAAACAAGATATTATTTTGTTTTGCCTTACTAAAAAGGACACCAACTTTATTTATTGAAACTTTACGTTCTTTTCTTTCTTGACCTATTGCTGAAAAACAAAGAAATAGTAGTAAGAAAAAAATTAACTTATTCAAATTGCTTGGCTAATATTTCTGCTTTTCTATTTTTAGAGTAATCATAAAATCCTTCTCCAGATTTTACGCCTAATTTACCAGCCCTAACCATATTAACTAATAGTGGACACGGTGCATATTTTGGATTTTTAAAGCCATCATACATGACTTCTAAAATAGACAAACAAACATCTAGACCTATGAAGTCGGCTAATTGTAATGGACCCATTGGATGTGCCATTCCTAATTTCATAACTGTATCAATTTCTAGTACTCCAGCTACACCGTTGTAGAGAGTTTCTATAGATTCGTTAATCATAGGCATTAAAATTCTGTTAGCTACAAAACCAGGATAATCATTAACTTCAACAGGTGTTTTTTGTATTTTTTTGGATAGATCAACCGTGAACTTCATCACCTCATTAGAGGTATTGTAACCTCTAATTATTTCCACTAAATTCATAATAGGAACAGGGTTCATAAAGTGCATTCCAATTACTTGATCTGGTCTGTTTGTTTTACTAGCTATTTGAGTAATGGATATAGAGGAGGTGTTAGTCGCCAAAATGGTATCTTCTGGACAAACTTCATCTAATTCTTTAAAGATTTTCAACTTTAAGTCTAGATTTTCAGTAGCAGCTTCTATTACTAAACTTGCATATTGGGTTCCTTCTTTTATGGAAGTATAGGTAGTAATATTGGCAAGAGTTCTCTCTTTATCTGCATTAGTTATTTTCTCCTTGACTACCATTCTAGTAAGATTCTTATTGATTGCAGCAATAGCTTTATCAAGAGAATTTTGAGAAATGTCAATTAACTGAACATTATAATTAAATTGTGCAAATGTGTGTGCAATTCCGTTACCCATTGTACCTGCACCAATGACAGCAATATTTTTCATAAGTTAAATTTATTTTATTATTTGTGAAATTAGTATTAAAAACTATCAATAATCCTTTGAGCTACTCTTAACGCATTGGTTCCATCACTTAAACTAACTACAGGCGTTGTATTATTTTCAATAGCTTGGGCGAAAGATTCTAATTCATCTAAAATTGCATTATTCGGGGTAATCTCTGGATTTTCAAAATAAATTTGTTTTTTCACTCCTTCAGCATTTTGAAGGATCATGGCAAATTCATCTGGATTTTCAGGAACATCTTTCATTTTTACAATTTCAGATTTTTTTTCTAAAAAATCAACAGAGATGTAAGCATCTTTCTGGAAGAATCTAGATTTCCTCATGTTTTTCATCGATATTCTACTGGCAGTTAGATTAGCTACACAACCATTTTCAAATTCTATTCTTGCATTCGCTATGTCGGGGGTTTCGGAGATAACAGTAACTCCACTAGCATAAATATTTTTAATAGGTGAGTGAACTACACTTAAGATAATATCTATATCATGAATCATTAAATCTAGTACAACTGGGACATCAGTGCCTCTGGGATTAAATTCAGCTAAGCGATGACATTCTATAAACATAGGAGAATCTATCTTATCATTTACTGCTGTAAATGCTGGATTAAAACGTTCTACATGACCAACTTGACCTTTAATATGTCTTTGACTTGCTAATGTTTTGATTGCCTCAGCTTCAATAACTGTATTTGTAATTGGTTTTTCAATAAATATATGACAACCTTTTTCTATTGCCTTTTTAGCACATTCAAAATGAGAAAGAGTAGGGGTAACTATATCAATAATATCCACTGCATCTATTAATTCTTCAACAGAATTAAAACGATGGTAACCAAATTCATCAGAAACTTTTTTTGAATTCTCTTGAGACGGATCGTAAAAACCTACTAATTCGAATTTATCAGATAGTTCCAATAATTTTAGATGAATTTTCCCTAAATGACCTGCACCCAACACACCTGCTTTCAGCATAAAAATATTTTTTGAAATTGATAAATAATACTACAACAAAGATACAATTTTATAGGAATTTAAAATCAATTATTCTAATTTAGACACCCGTAAAAGTTATACCATTGAAAGATACTTCTAAACATCAAGGGCTAAGAAAACAACTAGCAGACGTTCTCAAAAAGAAGGGTATTATTGATAAACAAGTTTTAAAAGCTATAAAATTAATACCAAGACATTTATTCATAGATTCTTCTTTTGCTGATCATGCTTATCAAGATAAGGCATTTCCTATTGCTGCAGAACAAACAATTTCTCAGCCATATACTGTGGCTTTTCAAACTCAAACACTTTCAATTAATAGTGGAGATAAAATTTTAGAGATTGGCACCGGTTCAGGATACCAGACAGCTATTTTGTTAGAATTAGGCGCATTAGTTTATACTATAGAACGACAACATGAGTTGTTCAAAAAAACTTCCTTGTTTTTACCAAAGTTGGGATATATTCCTAAGAAGTTTATTTTTGGTGATGGTTATAAAGGACTTAAGGAAAAAGCACCGTTTGATAAAATAATAGTAACTGCAGGCGCACCTTTTGTTCCTAAACCTCTGCTATCCCAACTAAGAGTGGGTGGAAAATTATTAATTCCAGTGGGTGATGAAAAACAAGTTATGACCCTATTTATAAGAAAGACTTCTAAAGAATTTGAAAAGCATGAGTTAGGAGATTTTTCCTTTGTTCCAATGCTTCAGGAAAAGGCCTAGAACCCAATTAATAATATTCATTAAAACAATTTATTCTGCAGCTCTTTTCCAGATAGCAGTTCTTCCAAACATAGATATCCCAATATAACCTCTTAACTTTAATGTGTTATTGTCTATTAATTTAATGTAGCATTTATATTCTTTTCCA
This sequence comes from Flavobacterium sp., assembly GCA_015665265.1. Classification (GTDB taxonomy): domain Bacteria; phylum Bacteroidota; class Bacteroidia; order Flavobacteriales; family Flavobacteriaceae; genus Polaribacter. The sequence goes on along the minus strand of JADFAM010000086.1, from coordinate 1,298 downwards.
TTTTTAGGATCTAGAATCTTACCTCCAGACCACTCATCTCCATCTTTTTTAAGACCAGTTAAAATATTCATTCCTAAAATAGGAGCATTTTTTAACTTTCCGTTGCATGCAATACATTTTGCATCTTTTCTAGTTTGATCATTGATCTTTTTAATTTTAGCAAAAGCTTTGCCATCTTTTTGGTAAACTTCAATAACAGACTCTACTTTGTTAGTCTCTTCGTCGAATGAATTCCATTTACCAAAAATAGATTGTGAGAAACTAACATTTGTGATAAAAAGTAAAAGAATAAGTAGTGCTATTTTTTTCATAATATTGAATTATTATTAATAATAAATTAAGTTCCTAAATTAGTAATTAAAAGGTAGGATTAATCAAAAGTGGCGTCAAAATTTGAATCCCATTTCCCTTGCACACGTAAAATTTGTTCAATAATATCTCTAACACAACCTTCTCCACCTTTTTTATCTGAGATATAGTTAGATATTTGTTGAATTTCTTCTGCTGCATCATTAGGGCAACACGTCAGTCCAACTAATTTCATAACCGGATAATCGGGGATGTCATCGCCCATGTATAGAACATTTTCAGATTGTAAATTATACATATCTACCAATTGATTGTATTGCTCTATTTTATCATGTGCACCCATGTACACGTCTTTTATTCCTAAGTTTTGTAGTCTAATTTTAACACCCTCGTTCTTTCCACCAGTAATAATGCAAACTCTTAGTCCAGCATTAACTGCTGAACGAAGTGCATAACCGTCTTTGATATTCATTTGACGTATTAATTCACCATTAGACATTACTGTTACAAGACCGTTAGTTAAAACGCCATCAACATCAAAAATGAGTGTATTGATTTGTGCCAAGTATTGCTTATAACTTTTTTCCATATTCTTGAATAGATTGGGTAATTTTTAAATAAATTTCTTGTTGTTTTTCTGACAGCAAATTTAAATGATTTTCTATGGTTTCTGCATCATTTCTTTTTGCAGGTCCTGTTTGAGCTTTTTCAGGAGTTAAGTTTTTAATTTTATTAGAGGTTTCTTCAATCAGAGGGTGTAAAATATCGAAGGGAATATTATATTTTTCACATATTTCATTGGCTATGGTATACATGTGATTAGAAAAATTATTAGCAAAAACAGCAGCTACATGAATTTTCTTTCTTTGGTGAGATGAAAGAATATAACTTTTACTTTGTAATAAAGAAACTAATTTTTCTAATTTTAGAAGATCTTCACTAGTTTCCGATTCTAAGCAAATAGGAATATTTTTAAAATCAACTTTCTT
>JADFAM010000052.1 GCA_015665265.1 Flavobacterium sp. | reverse complement strand
CAGTAGTAAGTATCTCAAGAGCCACTGGAGAAGCAGTAGGAACCTATACCATTACACCATCCGGTGCAGCAGATAGTAACTATGCAATCAGTTTTGTAACCGCAAACTTTACCATTACACAAGCTAAACTAACAATCACGGGATTAGTTGGTAAGAATAAAGTGTACGATGAAACAACAGTTGCTACTTCTGAGGGTACTGCTACCCTTTCAGGAGTTATATCTAATGATGATGTGAGCTTAGAAGGCTCTCCAGTATTTACTTTTGAAAGTCCTGAGCCTGGTATTTTAATTATGATTACAACTACAGGATATACTATTACTGGTTCTGATAGTGGAAATTATATCTTAATACAACCAACTTTGAATGCGGATATTACAGATCCTGACAATGATTGTGATGGTGATGGAATTGTTGATAGGCTAGATACTGATTTAAGCGCTTGTTCCTCCCTAATTAGAAGTAAAACAAGATATGGTTTTTCACCTAATGGTGATGGAATTAATGATGTCTGGACCATAGAAAATATTTTAGCTTATCCTAATAATTTGGTCAATGTTTTCAATAGATCGGGGAAATTAGTCTTTAAACAACGAGGTTACCAGGGTGACTGGAATGGAGAATCAAATCAGATTTCCAGTGGGAGAAGTGGAAATAAACTACCTGTAGGTTCTTATTTATTCATGATAGACCTTGGCGATGGAAACGGTCTTGTTAGAGGATGGCTATATATTAATTACTAAACAGAAAAGTTAAATGACTTATCGATTTAAAAAAAGAATAAAAATGAGAAAATCAATCATAACAATTATAGCATTTACCTTGACTTTTTTATTAAGCAATAAAGCCGAGGCACAACAAGACCCAAATTTTACTTTATATAATTTTAATATGAATATCATTAATCCTGCCTATGCGGGAACAAAAGATAGTCCTGAATTAAATTTAGTGTATAGAAGTCAATTTTTAGGAATAGATGATGCTCCTAGAACAGTTTCTATGGCTTATTCAAAAAATGTTGGGAGAAATCTTGGTATTGGAATTTCTTTAATTAATGATAAGGTTTTTATTTTAAAGCAAACAGATGTAGCTGTTGATATTTCCTACAAAATTAAATTGAGTGAACAAACCAAATTATATTTTGGATTAAAAGCAGGTGGTGGATTTACAAATATTGATCTTACTAGGGCCTACGATGGTGGAGATGACCCTTTATTTTTAGAGAATCAAGATTTTTTCAATCCTCATGTAGGAGCTGGAATACATGTCCAAAATAAAAATTTTTATATTACAGTTTCTACTCCAAATTTTTTGAAGGGAAAACGATATGAGAAACAAGGTAATGCTCCAACTGTTGCTATTGATAATTCTCATTTTTATCTAGGAACAGGTGTTAACCTAAGTCTTAGTGAAAATCTAATGGTAACACCAATGTTTATGATGCGGAATGTTGAAGGTGTTCCAAATAGTTATGATATGGGAGCCGCATTTGATATTCATAAAAAAGTAATAATTGGTATGAATTATAGGGTAAAAGAAATGATATCAAGTTACACGCTTCTAGATGTATCCGATAAGTTAAAATTTGGAGTTGCCTATGATGTAACCATGTCAGATTTATATTTAGTGGATCAGAGAGGTTCAATAGAATTTATTTTTAAATATCAATTCTAAAAAACTACCATGATATAAAAAATTTAGCTACGATTGAATTACCAAGTAATGCTTAACAATATAATCTATTTTATGTCTAATAACTACCCAAAAATAAGCAGTAGTATCTACCCCCTCTTTTAATTGATTCCGGTGTAAATTTGCTATGTCTTGAATCCATTGTATTTAGATTATTCACTTCAGAAATCATATACAAAAATGTTGACTGCAAATATGAAACAAAAAATAATTAAATTACAGACTCACCATTTAAATTTGTAGTGAGTATATCGCTAAATAAATTAAAGAATGGCCTCAATGCCATATAGGACTTATCTACTTCAGAACTAAAGCTCGGAGAAAGTACTTCTTCATCTGTAAAATTACGAACGGCCTACCTACGAAAATCCTCTCGGTTTTTCTTGGTTTGTGTTTTATTTACTAAATTTTAGTACTTAAATCCGCACAACAACGATAGCTTTCATTTTACCCGTCTTGAATTAAGACTGGATAAATTAAAAAATTAAATAAAGACTAGCTTTTAGTAACTTTGCATTTGATATCAATAACCAAAGAAATATTTATGAAATATACAACGGTGATACTTCTTATTGTAGGTTTTGTTTTTTCTAGTTCTGCACAACAAACCATAAATGCATCTATAACACATGACGGAATTGAGCGAGACTATATACTATATATTCCAGAGATTTACGATGGCAGCACATCTGTGCCTTTAGTTCTTAATTTTCATGGATTTGGGAGTAGTGCAAGTCAACAAATGTTTTACGGTGATTTTCGTGATATAGCAGATACAGAGGGATTTCTTTTGGTACATCCTGAAGGGACTACATTTATTGGAAATCAATTCTGGAACGTAGGGTTTCCTGGACTTTCAAGCAATATCGATGATGTTGGTTTTACCGAAGCTTTAATCGATGAATTAGCAACTTTATATACCATAGATTTAGACAGAGTTTATGCAACAGGAATGTCTAATGGTGGTTTTATGAGTTTTTTATTGGCTTGTCAATTGAGTGAAAAAATTGCGGCTGTGGCTTCTGTAACTGGCTCTATGACCCAAGACACTTTTGATGACTGCAATGCTCAACTCCCCACACCCGTTTTGCAAATTCATGGTACTGAAGATGATGTTGTTCTTTATAATGAAAATAATTTATCACTACCCATACCAGATGTAATTTCTTACTGGGTAGATCATAATAATTGTGAAACAACCCCAACAACTACAACGCTTCCAGATGTAGACGTTTCTGATGGAAGTACAATAGAATATAGTGTATATGAAGATGGTGATAATGGGATTACTACAGAACATATGAAAGTTATTGGAGGTGGCCATACTTGGCCCGGCTCAGTTCTTAATACAGCTGGAACAAACCAAGATATTGATGCCTCCATGGAAATCTGGTTGTTCTTTTCAAGATATGATATCAATGGACTACTATCAACTGATGATTATGAAAACAGACATGTGTCTATCTATCCAAACCCAACCCAATCTAAAATTAATTTGTCATTAAATTATTCTAAAGAAGTTCATTATAAGTTGTTTTCTCCTCTAGGAAAGCAATTAATGACTGGGACAATTACATCAAGTAACCAAGAAATTGACATATCACATTTGCCCTCAAATATTTACTTTTTAAAAGTAGGTGATCAGTTCCATAAAATTCTAAAATCAAATTAAATTCTAGCATGAAAAAAATAGGTGTTTTTTTTATCTGTTTATTTGTTTTAGGTTGTAACTCAAATGATGAGCCTACTATTGAAAATAAATGTAATGTCTTATCTGAGATTATTTCCTCTGAAGACTTTAGTGCTGTTTCTACCTCAAATTATGTAATAACTAAACTTGAAATTAACGAAGATTGTATAGAAATTACTTTTGGTTCTAGTGGTTGTGGAACAGAATTATGGAAAGAACATTTATTTAGTGTTGATGATTTTTATACTATTTTTCCATTACAAAGGGATTTAAAAATGGAATTAATAAACGAAGAATCCTGTGAGGCTTATTTTATCAAAACGGTTTCATTTAACCTAATACCTCTACAATTAGAGGGACAAAATCTATTACCATTAAATATTTATGGTTGGAATGAGCAAGTTAGTTACGAATATTAAAAATTTACTAAATTAGTTTCAGAAATCTACAACTCAATTGTGAATTCAATTTTTCTAAAAATGATGAACCAATTAAATTATGAAAGTATTCAAAATCACAATAAACATATTTTTCCTAATGCTTCTTACTACATTATCATATGGTCAAGATTGGGCCAATTTAAAGCGGTTTCAACAAGAAAATTCTGAGTTGATGCTTGCAAAAGCTCATGAACATCGTGTGGTATTCATGGGAAATTCAATTACAGAGGGTTGGTTGAGTATTCGACCTGAATTTTTTAAAAATAAACCCTACGTAAATAGAGGTATTAGTGGGCAAACAACTCCTCAAATGCTAGTACGATTTAGACAAGATGTTATTAATTTAAAACCATCAACCGTAGTACTGTTGGCAGGAATAAATGATATTGCTGAAAATACGGGCCCCTCAACCATTGAAATGATTGCTAATAATATTATTTCAATGGCAGAATTGGCAAAAGCAAATCAGATTAACGTTATTATATGTTCTGTACTTCCTGCTAACCATTTTCCTTGGCGTCAAAGCATTAAGCCTGCTGAAAAAGTTAGAAAACTCAATGCACTATTACAATCGTATTCATATGAAAATAAATTAGCATATGTAGATTATTATTCGGCTATGGTGAATGACTCCCATGGGCTTAAAAAAGAACTTGGTGAGGATGGTATTCACCCCAATAAAAATGGATATTTAATTATGGAACCCATTCTAGAAAAAGCTATAAAAAAATATATAAATTAAACTATTTTATATTTATTATTGTCACACAATAAAAACAAGAAATGAAAAAAATTTATTTTACATTACTAATTGCTATTTTCATAATCGGTTGCTCTAAAGATGATACTATTAATGAAATCCAAGAAGAACAAGAGGAAGAAATAATTGTAAATCTTCCACCTAATAATTTTAATATTGAAATTGTTAATATTTCACATGAAACCGCAACAATACACTGGGATGAAGCTTCTGACCCAGAAAGTGACGCAGTAAATTACGATATTTACTTAAACCAAACATTAGTTATTGAAAATATTTCTGAGCTCATGTATGTGTTTAGTAACCTTGAAGAATTAACTAACTATTCTGGAAAAATAATTGCAAAAGACACTGAAAATAATCAAACAGAGGTTACTTTTTCGTTTCAAACTGAAAAATACTATTTAAAATATCTCAAAATATATGATTTTGGCGAATATGTTAATGGACCAAATGGCTTAGCTATCGGCACACCATTTTCAATGATAAAAGCAAATGATCAAAATTATGTAATTGCAGGGAGCTCAAGTTTCAATGGAGATGGAAAGCGTTTTTTTGTGTCAAAGATTGATTATGAAGGAAATGAAATTTGGAAAAAGTTTTATGATTATCAAGTTGGCGGTTCTTGGAATTTTAAAATCATTGAGTCAATTACAGGATTTATATTAGTTGGTCGTCATCACGTTCTTAGTTTAGATAACCAGGGTAATATTATTTGGTATAAAAAAATTGATACTTATGATATAAATGACGCTGCTAGCGAAATAAAATCAGTTGCTCAAGATTCCAACGGAAATATATTTATTGTTGGAGGCAGAGGTTCTTCCGAACCAGAAGTTGTACAGGAGGCTGTTTTAACTAAATTAAGTAACAGTGGGGAAATTCTTTGGGAGAATATTTTTATACCTTCCTTAAGAAGCTTTTTCAATGATGTAATAATCAATTCATCAAATGAATTAATTATCCTTGGCTCTACTGAAACATCTGGAATAACTTGGGATGAATATATAAATGGACCATCTAGTGTTGAAGAAATTGATTTTTGGGTTTTAAATATAACTAATGAAGGTGATGTTCTCTGGGAAAATACCTTTGGAGATGGTCGTTTTGATTTTCCGAGTAAAATAATAACCAAAAGTAATGGAAATTATGCTTTTGCAGGATATAGTTGGGGTGCATATGATATAAGTGAGGGTAGAATTTTTGAAATTAATCTTGATGGAACTGAAATCTGGAATATTTCCAACGAGTTATCCTCAACTTTCTCTATAGCAGAAACTTTGGATGGTGGTTTTATTACAACCGGACACGTTGATTTCGGTGAGTATGGTGCATTAGGTATTTATAAATTTTCTAGTAATGGAATTGAAGAGTGGAATAAAAAATATCAAAGAAGTTTTACAAGTTTATATGGTCGTTCAATATTGATTGAAGAAGATGGTGGATATAGAGTTGCAAGTGATGATGCTACAGAGTTATTAATTTACAAAACTGATCCTGAAGGCAACTATGAATAATAAATAAAAGCCAACAAATGGCTATAAGTAATTGATTTTATTCCCCTTTAATATGACATTGCGAAGGACGTTACGGATAATCATGATCCAAATTATAAGCAATAAATAATTAGATTATAGACTCGCCATTTAAATTTGTAGTGAGTATATCGCTAAATAAATTAAAAAATGGTCTTAATGCCTTGTAGGACTTATCTACCTCTAAACTAAAGTTTGGAGAGAGTACTTCATCATCTGTAAAATTACGAACAGCTATAAAGCCTTTTTTACGTAACAAATCTGCATCTGGGTGCTCTTTGTCAAAACCTCGTGGCGCGGTTTTTAATTCTTCACCTTTAAATGTATTTCCAAAATAGTGTTGAAAGTTATTATCTTCTAAAATTTCTCGAAACTCTGAAGCATCCACTTCTATTTCTTTTCTTAATCGAAATAAATCTTCCTTGTTAGGCTCCCAAAAACCACCAGCTAAAAAACTCTCACCAGGTCGAATCCTAAGATAATACCCTCCACGTAGATGTTTGCCTAATCTTGAAAATGAGCCTGCAAAATGGGGCTTGTAAGGCGTTTTGTCTTTTGAAAAACGAACATCTCTATAAATTCTAAACAATTTAAATTTTTCAATTTCATCGTGTTTTTCAAGATTATTTCTAATCTCAGCATACAACTCCTTAGCATTGTTTTGAGCTTCTATAAAGATGGGCTTATGTTCTGCAAACCAATCTCTGTTGTTATTTTGTTTTAATTTTTTAAGATAAGACAAGCTAGACTTCTCGAATTGCATAGATGTAATTTTTAAAGAAGTTAAAATTACAAAAAATGATTTACTAATGATTTGTATTTTTGAAGTTTAATGAAGGTTACACAATTAAGGTTTGAAGGTTTTTTAAAAACACCCACATTATGGGAATCTACTCATGTATATGACTTATCACAATTTAAAATTGAGCAAAAATCAATTGAAATTGATAAAGAGATTGATACTAAGCAGCGATTGGGTAAATATGTAGAGCGTTTTGTTTCTCATCAATTAGTAAATACCGAGGGTGTCAGCTTAATTGCAGAAAACATTCAGATTTCTAAAGATAGAATCACCCTTGGAGAGTTAGACTGTTTGCTGTATAAAAATGGAAACCCTATACATTTAGAGGTTGTTTATAAGTTTTATTTGTACGACCCAACCAAACAAGGTTTGCATTGCTGGATTGGGCCTAATAAAAAGGATCGTTTAGTTGAAAAATTAGAGAAGCTTCAACAGAAACAATTACCACTACTCTACTCTAAGGATTGTGAAAAGTATTTAAAGAGTATTTCGCTACATAGTGCTGATATTTCACAACAAGTCTATTTTAAAGCTCAATTATTTCTCCCTTTGAGAAATAGTAAATCAGTAGACCTTAACATTAATACAGACTGCATTATAGGGTTCTATTGTACACTTCTTGAATTGACTAAATTTAAAAATGCTAAATTCTATATTCCTTCAAAAAAAGATTGGTTGATAATTCCTCATACAAATATAGCTTGGATGGGGTATGAAAAATATCTTGAACAAAGTAAAAACTATTTAGACCGTCAGTTTTCACCGATGTGTTGGATGAAAACAACAACAGGCGAACTTAAAAAGTTTTTTTTAATTTGGTGGGAGGTATAATCTCATGAAATTTTACTTTTCTCTTCCTTTCAAGACCTCCACAACATCATTAAGTTTAAATCCTTTAGCTTGTAATAACAGTAAATAGTGAAATAACAAATCTGCACTTTCATTTAAAAACAAATCATCATTGGTGTCTTTTGCCTCTATAACTACCTCTACGGCTTCTTCTCCAACCTTTTGAGCTACTTTATTGATTCCTTTCTTAAATAGGCTTGCTACATAAGAATTAGAAGCATCAGCATTCTCAATTCTATTTGAAATGGTCTCCTCTAATTTAGAAATATAACCATAGGATGTCAAATTTGAATCATTCCAACAAGTATCTGAACCCTTATGACAGCTTGGTCCTAGTGGATTCACAAAAATTAATAAGGTGTCATTATCACAATCAAGCTTTAGATCTACTAAGTTTAAAAAATTTCCACTCTCCTCGCCTTTTGTCCACAGTCTATTTTTTGTTCTGCTAAAGAAGGTTACTTTTTTTGTGTTTTGTGTTTTCTCAAAAGCTTCTAGATTCATATAGCCCAACATGAGAACATTCTTAGAGGTGACATCTTGTATAATTGCAGGGACTAAACCATCTGCATTTTTATTAAAATCTATCTTCATAATCGTACTTCTATAGTATTATTTTTTAATTCTTGTTTTAATGTGGGTATGAGTATTTCTCCAAAGTGAAATACACTAGCTGCCAGTGCAGCATCTGATTTTCCTTTAACAAATGTATCTAGAAAATGATGTACTGAACCCGCACCACCTGAAGCAATAATTGGAATATTTACTAATGCTGATAACTTTGCCAATGCTTCGTTAGCAAAGCCTTTTTTGGTTCCGTCGTTATCCATGGAAGTGAATAAAATCTCTCCTGCACCTCGTTGCGCTACTTCTTTTGCCCAATCAAATAACTCTAATTCGGTAGGAATAGTACCTCCTGCTAAATGAACAACCCATTTTCCATTTATTTGCTTTGCATCTATGGCAACCACAACACATTGACTTCCAAATTTCTGAGACAATTCATTTATTAATACTGGTCTTTTAATTGCAGATGAATTAATAGAAACTTTATCTGCTCCGCAATGAAGTAAAGCGTCTACATCCTCAACAGTAGAAATGCCACCACCAACTGTAAATGGAATATTCACTTGTGCTGCAACTTTTAACACCATTTCTAACATGGTTTTTCTACCTTCTAAAGTGGCAGAAATATCTAGAAACACCAATTCATCTGCACCAACTTCTGCATATTGTTTTGCTAGTGCTACAGGGTCTCCTGCATCAATTAAATTCACAAAATTAACGCCTTTTACAGTTCTACCGTTTTTAATATCTAAACAAGGTATAATTCTCTTTGTAAGCATCTTAATTAGTTATTATATAGGTTTCTAATTCTTTCAAGCTAATTCTATTCTCATAAATTGCCTTTCCAATAATTACGCCCTCACAACCCAATTTAGCTAATTGAGGAATCTCATGAAAGGTTGAAATTCCTCCAGAAGCAATAAGTTTGATGTCTGATGCTTGCGTGAGGATTCTTTCATACAAATCAAAAGAGGGGCCTTGCAACATTCCGTCTTTTGAAATATCTGTGCAAATAACATAGTGAATGCCTTTAGATTGATAATCTTGAATAAATGGAATAACATTTAAATTACTTTCTTCTTGCCAACCACTTACAGCAATTTTATTATGAGTGCAATCTGCACCTAAAATGATTTTATCGGCACCAAACGTTGCAATCCAATTTTCAAAGACAGGTATATTTTTAACTGCAATACTACCCCCTGTTATTTGGTTAGCACCAGATTCAAAAGCAATGTGTAAATCTTCATCAGATTTTAAGCCTCCTCCAAAGTCTATTTTTAAATTTGTTTTTGAAGCTATTTGCTCTAATATCTTATAATTAACGATGTGGCTTGCTTTAGCGCCATCTAAATCTACCACATGTAGATACTCAATTCCGGCATCTTCAAATGCCAATGCTACCTCTAATGGGTTTTCATTGTATATTATTTTAGTGTTGTAATCTCCTTTAGTGAGTCTAACACATTTTCCTTCAATAATATCGATCGCTGGTATAATTCTCATGTTAAAGATTTAAAAAGTTTTGTAAGATTTTTTCTCCCAATTTTCCACTTTTTTCTGGGTGAAACTGAACGCCATAAAAATTATCTTTTTGTATCGCAGATGCATAAGGAAGCTCATAGTCTGTTGTTGCAATAGTATTTTCATTTTCTTCAACATAATAACTATGCACCAAATACATATACTCTTTATCAGAAATATCTCTAAACAACTTAGATTTTAGGTTGGTTATGGAATTCCATCCCATGTGCGGAACTTTTACTGAAGTTGAGAAGCGTTTTACCGCTACATCAAATATTCCCAACCCGTTGGTATTTCCTTCCTCAAGTTTACTACACATTAATTGCATCCCTAAACAAATTCCTAAAACAGGCTGGTTTAGTTTTGTAATAACATCTTCTAAACCTACCTCTCTGAGTTTTTTCATTGCAGAACTTGCTTCACCTACGCCAGGAAATATAATTTTATCAGCTGCCTTTATTTCTTCTGCATCACTAGATAAAACCGCGGTTACTCCTAACCTATCAAAAGCAAACTGAATACTTTTAATATTTCCAACTCCATAATTTAAAATCACTAATTTCATTATAATACCCCTTTTGTAGATGGTAAAATCATTTTTTCAACATCGCGCTTTACAGCCTTTTTAATGGCTTTTGCAAAAGCTTTAAAAATTGATTCTATCTTGTGATGTTCATTGGTGCCTTCGGCTTTAATATTTAAATTACATTTAGCACCGTCTGTAAACGATTTAAAGAAGTGAAAAAACATTTCTGTAGGCATTTTACCTACCATTTCCCGTTTAAAATTTGCTTCCCACACCAACCAGTTTCGTCCACCAAAATCAATAGCTACTTGAGCCAAACAGTCATCCATTGGTAAACAAAAGCCATAACGTTCTATGCCTAATTTACTTCCCAAAGTCTTTGCAAAAACTTCACCTAGTGCTATTGCTGTATCTTCAATAGTGTGGTGTTCATCAACTTCTAAATCACCTATTACATTCACAACTAAATCCAATTGACCGTGACGTGCAATTTGATCTAACATGTGATCAAAAAATGAAATTCCTGTTGAAATATCACTTTTACCAGTTCCGTCTAAATTTAAATCGATTTTAATTTTAGTTTCATTAGTATTTCTTGAAATACTTCCTGTTCTATCTTTCGCCTTTAAAAATTCATAAATTGCAGACCAATCTTGTGTTTCTAAAGCAATATAGTTTTCTAATTCATCTTTTGTAACCGTTAATTCATCGGTCCCTTCTATATTATCATTATTAATAAAAATACCCTTTGCCCCTAAATTTTTAGCTAATTCTATATCTGTCATACGATCACCAATCACAAAAGAGTTTTCTAAATCATATGATGAAGAAATGTAATGAGATAATAGTCCTGTATTAGGTTTTCTGGTCGGAGCATTATCTCTTGCAAATGTTCTATCAATAATTTGTTCCGTAAAAACAATGCCTTCTTTTTCAAAGGTTTTCATTAAAAAATTATGCACTGGCCAAAAAGTAGCTTCTGGAAAGCTAGGAGTTCCCAATCCGTCTTGATTGGTAACCATCACCAATTCAAAATCCAATTCTTTGGCTATTTTACCAAGGTATTGAAACACTTTTGGATAAAATTCTAATTTTTCAAAACTATCAAGCTGGTAATCTACAGGGGGTTCTATGGCTAATGTTCCATCTCTATCTATAAAAAGTACTTTTTTCATTTATACTAATTTTAAGGTATTTATTAATTTTTTGTTTTCATCTGCTGTACCCACTGTAAAACGCAAGCAATTATCACATAAAATTTGGGTAGTTCTATTTCTTGCTATAATTCCTAGTTTAACTAATTGCTTGTAACGTAGATTTGCGTCATCTACTTTTACTAATAAAAAATTGGCATCAGATGAATATACTTTTTCTACGATCTCAACATTTTCCAAGTCTCTAATCAATTGATTTCTTTCGGATATAATCGCTGTTATATTATTTTTTACTTTCTTCTGATTTAAAAGTGATTGTAAGGCCACATCTTGGGTTAGTTGATTCACATTATAGGGAGGTTTAATCTTGTTTAAGATTGAAATAATTTCTTTTGAAGCATAGCAGATCCCTAGACGAATTGCAGCTAATCCATAGGCTTTAGATAAAGTTTGCGTAACTATTAAATTTGGGAATTCATCTAACCTACCTAGCCAGCTGTCTTCAATAGAAAAATCTATATACGCCTCATCAATAACTACAATTCCATTAAATTCTTTGATTAAAGTTTCTATCTTACTAGCATTAAAACTATTGGCTGTTGGATTGTTAGGTGAACATAGAAACAATACTTTGGTTTTAGCGTCTTGACATTTTACGATCTCCTTAATATTAGGCTGGAAATTTTCAACTAAAGGAATTTTCACCAACTCAATAGCATTGATATTCGCTAAAACCTCATACATGCCATAAGTAGGTGGTAAAACAATTACATTGTCTTCTCTAGGTTCACAGAAAACCCTAAAAATGAGATCCAACACTTCATCACTTCCATTTCCTAAAAGTATTTGTTCTTTGGAGATTCCTTTCATTTTAGATAATGCTTCTTTAACTAAATTCTGTTGCGGATCTGGATATCTATTTAAACCTGTATCAAAAGGATTTTCGTTCGCATCAATAAAAACAAACTCTGAAGACATTGCTTTAAATTCATCTCTTGCAGAAGAATAAGCCTCTAGTGATTTTATATTTTCTCTAATTAGATCTTTTATTTCCATCACTTTAAGTCTTTTAATCTGAGGGTTACTGCATTTTTATGAGCTTGCAGACCCTCTGCCTCTGCCATGAGTTCAATAGAGGGTCCAATATTTTGAATTCCTGTTTTAGTTATTTCTTGAAACGTAATACTTTTGGTGAAACTATCTAAATTTACGCCTGAATAGGCCTTTGAGTATCCATTGGTTGGCAAAGTATGGTTGGTTCCTGAAGCATAGTCTCCTGCACTTTCAGGAGTAAAATTTCCTATAAATACAGAACCTGCATTGCTAATACCATCAATAAAAAAATCATTGTTTTTTGTACATGTAATAAAGTGTTCTGGAGCGTATTCATTAATTAAAGCCAAGGCTTCTTTAAAGTCTTTTACTAGAATAGATTTTGAATTCTGAATGGCTTTGGTTGTAATTTCTACTCTAGGAAGCTCTTTAAGTTGCAAATCAACTTCTGAAGATACTTCTTTAATTAACTTTTCTGAAGTAGATACCAATAGTACTTGGCTATCGGGTCCATGTTCTGCCTGACTTAATAAATCGGAGGCAATAAATGATGCATTCGCAGATTCATCAGCCATCACTAAGAGTTCACTTGGCCCAGCTGGCATGTCTATAGCTACTCCAAATTTAGTAGCTAGTTGTTTTGCAACAGTTACAAACTGATTTCCAGGACCAAATATTTTATAAACTTTTGGAATGGTTTCTGTTCCGAAAGTTAATCCTGAAATCGCTTGGATTCCTCCTACTTTATAGATATTAGTAACACCACAAAGGCTAGCAGCATATAAAATTTCATTAGCAATTTCTCCCTCTTTGTTTGGAGGCGAACACAGAATAATTTCCTGGCATCCTGCAATTTTTGCCGGAATGGCTAACATTAGAACTGTAGAAAATAGTGGTGCAGTTCCTCCAGGAATATACAAACCAACTTTTTGTATGGGTCTTTTTTCTTGCCAACAAACTACACCTGAAGTGGTTTCTTGATATACCTTTTCTGTTTTTTGTGCACTGTGAAATTTTTCAATATTACCAGCTGCCTTTTGAATAGCTACTTTTAATTCATTAGAGACGGTCTGAACTGCCGTCTTAATTTCGTCTTGAGTAACTAAAAAAGACGGCAACTTAACCTTATCGAACTGCTTAGTGTATTTTTTTATGGCATTGTCACCATTTATCTGAACATCATTAAAAACTTCATTGACTGTTGCTTCAATTTCTTTGACCGTTTGTGTTGGTCTTTTTAAGATTTCAGACCACTGATTTTTTCTAGGATATAGTATATTTTTCATTACAATACCATTTTTTCAATTGGACAAACTAAAATACCTTCTGCTCCTTTTTCTCTTAATTCATCTATAATTTCCCAAAATTGGTCTTTACTAATTACTGAATGCACAGAACTCCATCCTTCTTCTGCCAAAGGCAAAACTGTTGGGCTTCTCATTCCTGGTAATACTTTTAAAATATCTTGCAACTTGTTGTTTGGTGAATTCATCAAAACATATTTAGAATTTCTACCTCTTAAAACAGATTCAATTCTAGACTGAAATTTGTTTAAAATACGTTGCTTTTCATCAGATAATTTTGGTGATACAGCTAATACTGCCTCAGATTCTAGCAAAACAGCAACTTCTTTTAAATTATTTTTGAATAAGGTGCTACCACTAGATACAATATCACAAATACCATCGGCTAATCCAATATTTGGTGCAATTTCTACAGAACCATTTATAATATGAATATCTGTATTAATTCCTTTATCTAGTATATATTTTTTTACGGTGTTTGGATAGGAAGTAGCTATTTTTTTATTGGTAAAATAATCAATACCTGTGTAGGTTTCATTTTTTGAAATCGCTAAAGAAACTTTGCACTTTGAAAACCCTAAACGTTGCGTAAATGAAATCTCCTCTCCTTTTTCAATCAATACATTTTCACCAATAATAGCAATGTCTACAACACCATCTTTAAGATACTGAGGAATATCACCATTTCTTAAATAAAAAACCTCTAGGGGAAAGTTTCTAGCCGAAGCTTTTAACTGATCTTTCCCGTTATCTATAGAGATTCCACAATCTTTAATAATTTTAAGGGAGTCTTCATTTAATCTCCCAGATTTTTGAATTGCAATTCTTAATGTTGTCATAATACTATTCCGATAGTTCGGTTGTTTTTTTAAATAATTTGAAAAAATCAAAGAGTCATATAAAAAAAACCCGTTTGATTGTCTCAAACGGGTTATTAATATGTTGAATTTAATCAATACACTTTTACTTCGCCTGAATCGAATGGTAAAAATGATGATGATGATTTTGATTAAACTTCATGTGTCTATTTATTCTCTACAAATTTTGCAATTTTATTTCTGTAAAACCAAACATATTGGTTTATTTATTTGTTAAAAAACTCTTTTTTATGATATTCTAAAATTTTTAATAAAATTTTTTAAGAATTAATTATGTTTACTATTAATTTTTTGAGACTTCATAATTATCATCCCAATTTTTCTGTTTTGGAGTCCCTAATTTACCTACAGATTTAGCGACTAACATAGAAACGGAAGCATCACCAGTAACGTTAACTACTGTCCTACACATATCTAAAGGCCTATCTACTGCAAAAATTAGAGCCAACCCTGCTTCAGGAATACCTGCATAACCTAATACACCAACTAGCATTACCATACCTGCTCCTGGAACTGCAGCAGAACCTATGGAGGCTAATGTTGCTGTGGCTATAATTCCTAACTGTGTGCCAAAAGATAAATCCATTCCAAATGCCTGTGCTATAAAAACTGCTGCAACAGCTTGATACAAACTTGTTCCATCCATATTAATAGTTGCACCTATTGGCAAAACAAAACTTGCAACTTCTTCTTCTACACCAATGTGTTCGGTAACTCTTTCCATAGTTACGGGAAGTGTTGCTGCACTTGAACTTGTAGAAAATGCGAGTAATTGCGCAGGTGAAATAGCTTTCATGAAAAAACTTGGTCGTTTTTTGGTGAAAATAAAAACTAGGATATTGTAAATGACAATCATTAAAGCGAGTCCTAAAATAACAGTTAAAGCATACCAAGCCAACGCTTTAAATAAATCTACACTAGGTGATTCTGCTATTAAAGCTGCCAACAACGCAAAAACACCATATGGTGCTGCCAACATAATTAGATCTACCATCTTTAATATAACTTCATTGAATCCATCAAAAAAACTTTTAACTGTTTTTACTTTTTCTTCAGGTATTAAAATCAATCCAATGCCAAAGAAAACAGCAAAGAATATAACTTGTAACATATTTCTGTTACTCGTAGCTGCATCAAAAATATTTTGAGGAACTAAATCTATCAAGGCTTGCAATGGACCACTTTCTTTTTGTTTTGAAGCCTCCTCTTTATATTTTGTAGTATTGTCGCTGTAACCATCTACTAATTCAGTTCTAGTCTTATCTGAAATAGAATTTCCAGGATTTACAATATTTACAAGAACTAGACCAATAGAAACTGCAATTACAGTTGTTATGATGTAAATAATGATGGTTCTTCCACCCATTCTTGATAATTTAGAAATATCTTTTAAATCAGATACACCTTTAATTAAAGCTGCAAGTATTAAAGGAATCGCAATTAATTTTAATGAATTTATGAATA
This sequence comes from Flavobacterium sp., assembly GCA_015665265.1. GTDB lineage: Bacteria > Bacteroidota > Bacteroidia > Flavobacteriales > Flavobacteriaceae > Polaribacter. Next base: position 9,851 of record JADFAM010000052.1, on the reverse strand, counting down.
TGGTACCAAAAGGTTTTATCCAATCTTTTATGAATTCTTTACCAAAATCAAAATTCACCATGATAAGAGCAAAGACAACTCCTAGCGCCATACCAATTAATATTTTCCAATGCAATGCAAGTTTTTTCATTTAAATATTTTATAAATTATTTGATTCTTGAAAGATAATTAAAATCCTAATATATATTCTTTTTAATCTTATCTAGTTTTCCCTTTTTTATCATTAAGTAATCCTCTATTTTTGCTGTTTATATTATTTTAAATGGAGAAATTAAAAGTACGTTGGGGTATTACTTCAAATATTCAAATAGTCCTAATTTTTATTGTTTTTGCTATTAATGGCTCTTTTGCAGCTTGGGTTGCAGAACCTGTAATGTCTTTATTAGGAATTTATAAAATATCTACAAGTGGTTATTTATATTGGCCTTTAAGGATAATAATTATTTTTCCTATATACCAATTAACACTTCCTTTAGTTGGTTTTTTATTTGGTCAATTTAAGTTTTTTGGAAATTTGAGAAAAAATTCTTGAGAAGAATTGGCTTAGGTTTTCTTTTCATAAAAGAAAAATAATGTATGAATTTTCAGGTGTTTTTAAACAATATTGATGCTATAAAAAATACTCAATTACCAGGTATTGAAGCTCAATTTAAATTAGCCCCAAAAATGCGTTTGGCATATAATGCGAAAAGAATACAAGCTAATAAACCAAAAACTGCAGCTGTTTTAGCACTTTTTTATCCAAATCAAAAAAATAACGTTTCTATATTATTAACGAAAAGGGCTATTTATAACGGCACTCATTCAGGACAAATAAGTTTTCCTGGAGGAAAAGTTGAAATATCAGATCTTAATTTAAAAGAAACTGCACTCAGAGAAACTTTCGAAGAAGTAGGTGTTTTGAAAAAAGAAATTAATGTCATTCGAGAAATTACAGAGGTTTATATTCCTCCAAGTAATTTTTCAGTCACTCCTTTTGTTGGAATTTTAAATTATAAACCAGTATTTAAAGTAAATTCTGAAGTTGCTAAAATTATTGAGATTCCTTTTTCTGACCTATTAGATGATAATAATATTGCAAGTATATCAATAACAAATTCTTATATGAAAGAAACTTCTGTACCATGTTTTAATTTTGATGGTTCTATTATATGGGGAGCTACAGCTATGATGTTAAGTGAGATTAAAGAGCTATTAAAAAATATGAAACCATAAATTCTTTCGTACTTTAGCAAGTAATTATTAAAACAACCAGATCGAATGCCTTTATTTAAAAAGAATCCTTTTGGCCATATTTTATGGATTAAAAAAATGCTGATCAGAATTCTTGGTGTTATTTCGCACGGACGATATAGAAATTTTAATAACCTACAAATTGAAGGTTCTCAAGTTTTAAGAAATATTCCAGAAAATAATGTTCTTTTCATTTCTAATCATCAAACATATTTTGCGGATGTTGCAGCTATGTTTCATGTTTTTAATGCATCTTTAAAAGGAAGAGATGATAGTATTAAAAATATTGGTTATATATGGAACCCAAAACTAAACTTATACTATATTGCTGCAGGAGAAACAATGCGTTCAGGCATATTACCAAAAATATTTGCTTACACTGGCTCAGTATCTATAGATAGAACCTGGAGAAGTGCTGGCGAAAATGTAAATAGGCAGGTGAAAATGTCGGATATTTCAAATATAAGTAAGGCTTTAAATGATGGATGGGTGATTACTTTTCCTCAGGGTACTACTACGCCTTTTAAACCCATTAGGAGAGGAACTGCACATATTATCAAAACCCATAAACCTACTGTTGTACCTATTGTTATAGATGGTTTTAGACGTTCTTTTGATAAAAAAGGCTTGATGATAAAAAAAAGAAATGTACTTCAATCAATGGTTATAAAAGAACCACTTAAAATTGATTATGAAAATGATGAAATTTCCGATATAGTTACTAAAATTGAATATGCCATAGAACAACATCCTTCTTTTTTAAAGGTTATTTCTACAAATGATTATGCCAAGCAAGAAGAAGAACTGAACAAGCAACGTAAATTTTGGAATATTTAAATTATATTTTTAAATATTATAATATAAACTTATAGTTTTTACTATTTTTATAGTAAATTCTTATAAATGACTATTACACAATTAAAATATGTGCTTTCCGTAGCCGAACACAAAAATTTTACTGTAGCGGCAGAGCATAGTTTTGTAACACAACCAACTTTAAGTATGCAAATACAAAAGCTAGAAGATCAATTTGATATTCAGATATTCGATAGATCGAAAAAGCCGATTGAATTAACTGATATTGGCAAAAAAGTTGTTGAACAAGCCAAAATAATTGTAAATGAAAGTAATAGAATAACGGATATAGTTCATCAACACAAAAGATATGTTGGGGGTGAATTTAGGTTAGGAATAATCCCTACAGTTATGCCAACACTATTACCCATGTTCTTAAGTAATTTTACAAAAAAATATCCAAAAGTAAAATTGATTATTGAAGAATTAACCACCGAAGAAATCATAAAAAAGATACTTGATAATAATTTAGACGCAGGTCTAGCGGCAACACCTTTAGAGAATGAATTCATCAAGGAAAGCCCCCTATACTACGAACCTTTTGTAGGTTTAACACCCCCTGAACACAGATTATATAAAAAAAATCAAATTGAAATTGATGATCTAGATATGGAAGATATTTTATTACTCGAAGACGGACATTGTTTTAAAGATAATATTATTAACCTCTGTAGAAATTACAAAACAAATAATAATAAAGGTTTTCAACTAGAAAGTGGAAGTTTTGATACATTAATAAAATTATCAAAAGAGGGCCTTGGAATGACTCTTCTGCCCTATTTACACACTTTAGATTTAAATGAAAAAGATAAGACTTTATTGAAAGAATTTAAGACTCCAAAACCAGCTAGAGAGATTAGTTTAATATATCACAAAACGCAATTAAAAATTCAATTAATTGAGGCTTTAAAAAATACAATTGACGGTGTTGTCCGGGGTGCAATTTCCTTTAGTGATGTGAAAATTATAAGTCCCTTGAAAAAATAACTACGTTTAACTATTTATACATTTTTTCTCTTAACTCTTTTACCTTAGTATCATTTAAATATTCATCAAAAGTTGAATATCTATCTATAACACCATTAGGTGTTAATTCAATAATTCTGTCAGCAACAGTTTGCGCAAATTCATGGTCATGTGTAGAAAACAATACAGTTCCAGAAAAATTTATTAGTGAATTATTTAAAGCTTGAATAGATTCTAAATCTAAATGATTAGTTGGCTCATCTAATATTAAAATATTGGCCCTTTTCATCATCATTCTTGAAAGCATACATCTTACTTTTTCTCCTCCGGAGAGAACATTACTTTTCTTAAGAGCTTCTTCACCTGAAAAAATCATTTTACCAAGAAATCCTCTTAAAAACACTTCTTCTCTTTCTTCTTCAGTCTGAGCATATTGTCTTAACCAATCTACTAAGTTTAAGCTTCCATCTTTAAAATAAGAAGAATTATCGAGTGGTAAATACGATTGTGTAGTAGTTACACCCCAATCGAACTTACCAGAATCAGCAACTGTATTACCTGATATTATTTCATAAAAAGCTGAAATTGCCTTAGAATTCTTTGAAATTACAGCTACTTTATCACCTTTGTTTAAATTTATATGAATATCATTGAATAAAGTACCCTCAGAGTTTGATTTTGACAATCCATCTACATTTAAAATCTGATCACCTGCCTCTCTTTCACTTTTAAAAATGATTGCAGGATATCGCCTACTAGAAGGTTTAATATCATCTACATTTAATTTTTCAATCATTTTTTTTCTACTTGTCGCCTGCTTTGATTTTGCAACATTAGCAGAAAAACGCCTTATAAAATCCTCTAATTCTTTCTTTTTGTCCTCTGCTTTTTTATTTTGTTGAGCTCTTTGTTTAGCTGCTAGTTGGGAAGATTCATACCAAAAAGTATAATTACCCGAATAATGATTTATTTTACCAAAATCAATATCTGAAATATGAGTACAGACTGCATCTAAAAAGTGACGGTCATGAGACACAACAATAACTGTATTATCAAAATTTGCTAAAAAATTTTCTAGCCAAGCTATTGTTTCAAAATCTAAATCATTTGTTGGTTCATCCATGATTAATACATCTGGATTACCAAATAATGCTTGAGCTATCAGAACTCTAACCTTTTGTTTACCATCTAATTCACTCATTAAAGTGTAATGTAAATCTTCTTTAATTCCTAAATTAGAAAGCATGGCTGCAGCATCAGAATCTGCATTCCAACCATTCATTTCTTCAAAAGTTACTTGTAGTTCACCAATTTTATCAGCATTTTCATCTGAATAATCTGCATACAAAGCATCTATTTGAGATTTAATTGCAAATAGGTCTTTATTACCCATTACTACTGTTTCTAGAACAGGAAATTTATCAAAAGCATAGTGGTCTTGGGTTAATACAGACATTCTTTTACCTGTCTCTAAAGACACATGACCTGAAGTAGGCTCCATTTTCCCAGAAATTATTTTTAAAAAAGTAGATTTACCTGCACCATTTGCACCTATAACACCATAACAATTTCCGTTTAGAAATTTTGTATTTACTTCATCGAATAATACACGCTTGCCAAACTGAACTGATAAATTTGAAACTGATAACATTTTTAATTTTTCTTAAATTCCGTGCAAAAATAGTAAATACATTTATGTTTTGACTTAAAAATAAAGTATGATTAATTATAAAAACATTGATTTTAAATTTAGTTTGTATACGCTGTTTTAACAAGCTATTAACAGGCTTCACTAATTTAGATATGTATTTTTGTGTGAGAATGAGAGTATATTCAAATTTTAGTCAATCAATAGTTTTGATAATATTGGTAAGTATTACCGTATTACTTGGTTGTAATAATTCTCAAGTTTGCAATAGCACTTATTTTGGTGGTAAAATTATAAATCCCAAATCTAATTGTATCATCTTATTTGAAAATGAAATTCCTGTAGATACTTTTTATTTAGATAAAAATAACACCTTCTTAGGGGAGATACCTACTTTACAAGAAGGTTTATTTAATTTTAAACATGGTAATGAACAACAATATATTTATCTAGAACCCAAGGATAGTCTTTTAATTAGGTTAAACACTTGGAATTTTGATGAAACTTTGGTCTTTAGTGGAATAGGTGCTGAAAGAAATAATTTATTAATTGATAGTTTTTTAGAATCTGAAAAAGAAAGGAAAATTTTTTACAAATACTATGATTTACCTCCCTCTGAATTTAGTGCCAAAGTTGCACAAGTAGAAAAAGTTAAATTAGATAGATATAATAATTACATTAAAAGCCATCCGGAAGAGTCTGATAAATTTAACAACATTTTAAAGACAGCATTAACCTTTCCGTTATATTCAAAGGTAGAAAATTATCCATTAGCCCACTCCGCTAGAATAAACGATAACAAACATTCTAACATAAGTGAGAATTTCTACAAACATAGAGAGTACATTTCTCTTGATAATGATTCATTAATGTTTTTCTATGCCTATAGAGATTATATACTAAGTAATCTATATAATAAAGTTAATTCTCTTGGATATGATCTTAATTCAGACGAATTTACAGTAAATCTTCTAAAAGCAATATCTACAGAATTAAATGATGAAAACTCTAAAAACTCTATGTTGAGAAAAATTTTCATCAGACATTTTTACTGGAAGTCTTCAAGAAATATTAATAAAAATATAGTAAATACCTATCTTGACCTATCCACAAATTTACAGGATAAAAAATTAATAGTTAATTTAACTTCTGATGTTAAAAAAATTGAAGAAGGTGTAATTATCAACAATTTCAATATTATAGATTACAACAAATCACCAAAATCAATAAAAAAGTTAATCAAAAATAAAAAAAGTGTTTTATACTTTTGGAATCCTGAGTACATAGGAAAAGACTTTATAGCAAGTAGAATTAAATATTTATCTAAAAAATATCCCGATTTAAAATTCATAGGTGTTAAAATTGCTGGAAATAATAAAGACAGAATTTTAAAATTAGATATTAAATCCCAATATTATTTAGAATCCAGTAGCAAGGCTAGTTCATTCTTAACCAGTCAATTACCCAGAACTATTTTAATAAATAAAAAAGGTGTAGTCATCAATTCTTATGCATCTCTATCTTCAAGAAATATTTTTAATCAAATAGAAGAATTAGCAAGAAACTAAATTTTAGTAGGCTTTATTTTATTTATGGTACATTTGCACGATTTTATTGAAAAATAATATTCTTTAAAAATCAAGTCGTAATATAAATTAGGATTTACAGGTGGGCGTCTGTGGATCGAAAAAACACAGTATGTCAACATTTTTAGAATTAGGTTTAAAAGAACCTATCAACAAAGCATTAACAGATTTAGGGTATGAAAAACCAACTGTTATTCAAGAAAAAGCTATTCCACAAATCATAACCTCAACTGACGATTTAAAAGCTTTTGCACAAACAGGTACTGGTAAAACAGCTGCATTTAGCCTTCCAATATTAGAATTGGCCGATGATACTAAGAAAAACACTCAAGCTATCATTTTATCACCAACAAGAGAATTAGCTGTTCAAATTGGTAACAATATCAAAGAATTTGCCAAATACATGCCAAATATAAAGGTAGTTACGGTTTATGGAGGAGCTAATATTGAAGAACAGATAAGAGGATTGAAAAGAGGAGCTCAAATTGTAGTTGGAACTCCAGGAAGAACTGTAGATTTAATTAACCGAAGAGCCTTAAAGCTAGGAAATATTGAATGGCTCGTGCTAGATGAAGCAGATGAAATGTTAAATATGGGATTTAAGGATGAACTTGATAAGGTACTTGATGCTACACCCGAAACAAAACAAACGTTACTGTTTTCAGCAACTTTCCCAAGAGAAGTTGAAGCGATTGCTAGGAACTACATGACAAAACCTGTAGAAATTACTTCAGGTCAGAAAAATACAGGATCTGATGATGTAAGTCATGAATATTATTTAGTAACTGAAAGAACTCGTTATCAAGCTTTAAAAAGGATTGCCGATTTAAATCCAAATATCTACGCTATTATCTTTTGTAGAACTAGACGAGAAACTCAAGAAGTTGCCGATAATTTAATAAAAGACGGTTACAATGCAGACGCTCTGCACGGTGAATTATCTCAAGCACAACGTGATTCTGTAATGGGTAAATTCAGAAAGAAAACTGTTCAAATATTAGTGGCTACAGATGTTGCTGCTCGTGGGTTAGATGTAAACAGTCTAACACATGTTATCAATCATAAATTACCAGATCAAATAGAAAACTATACCCATAGAAGTGGTAGAACTGGTAGGGCTGGAAAGACAGGAATTTCTATTGCTTTAGTTAGCAATAAAGAAAAAGGAAGAATTGGATCTATAGAACGTATTATTAAGAAAAAGTTTGTTCAAGGGAAAGTACCCGGTGGAAAAGAGATTTGCCAAAATCAATTGATGCATTTAATTGATAAAGTAAATGCTATCGAAGTAAAACAAAGCGAAATTGAAGATTTCTTACCTAGCATCTATGAAAAATTAGAGGGATTAAGTAGAGAAGAGTTAATTCAGAAATTTGTTTCTTTAGAATTTAACTCCTTCCTCTCTTACTATGAAAATGCAAGAGACTTAAATGATCTATCATCAAAGGAAACTGGAAGAAATGGCCGGGGTTCAAATGAAAATATGACTCGTTTTTTTATAAATATTGGACGAAAAGATAGCCTAAACCCAGCGAGGTTAATAGGACTTATAAATGATCAAAAAATTACTGATAATATAGAAATTGGTGCTATAGACATTTTAGACACCTTTTCATTTTTTGAAATTGATAAAAAATTTGAAGAACAGACATTAAATTCTTTTTCTGAAAATCAACCTGAGTTTAGTGGTAGGGGAGTTAATATAGAAATCACAAAAAAAGAACGTGGCGGGGGAAGAAGACGCGGAGGAAAAAAACCATTTGGTAATAGAGATGGTGGTGGTTTTGGAAGGCGTCGAAGTTCAGAAAAATCATCTGGAGGTAGAAGAAGTGAAAACAACAATAAGAATAGAAGCTCTAGCAGACGAGGCGGTGATAGACCAGACAGGAACTCTAACAATGACAGAAAGCCTTCTGGCTTTGGAAGAAAAAGAAGAGAAAGAAGATAATTTTATAAAAAAATCTCATCAATATTCTGATGAGATTTTTTTATGCTAATTTGATATTATCTACAATGAAAACTTAATTTTTCTATTCCTGCATCATTGTAGTAGCAATCTTTTTGTAAGTGCCATTCTCCAATAATTCTCTGATTGCAGTAAATGCTTCAATAGTTTCATCTATGTCAACTTGTGTATGTGTAGCTGTAGGGATTAATCTAAGTATTATTAGACCCTTCGGAATTACTGGATACACTACTATAGAACAAAAAACACCATGATTCTCCCTTAAATCATGAACTAACGCCATGGCTTCAGGAACATCTCCTTTTAAGAAAACTGGAGTAATACATGTTTGTGTAGTTCCTAAATCGAAACCAGCTGAACGTAAACCAGATTGTAATGAATTGGTATTTTGCCATAATTTATCTTTTAATTCTGGCATAGTACGAATCATATCTAAACGCTTCAGAGCTCCTTTTACCATTGCCATAGGTAAGGTTTTAGCAAAAGTTTGAGAACGCATATTGTATTGTAAAAACTGAATCACATCTTTATCTCCTGCTAAGAAAGCTCCAATACCTGCCATAGATTTTGCAAAAGTTGCAAAATAAACATCTATATCATCTTGGACTCCTTGTTCATAACCAGTACCTCTACCTCCTTCTCCTAATGTTCCAAACCCATGGGCGTCATCTACTAATAATCTAAAATTATATTTCTTCTTTAAAGCTACAATTTCTTTTAAACGACCTTGTTCTCCACGCATTCCGAAAACTCCTTCTGAGATTGCTAATATCCCCCCTCCGGTTTTTTCCGCCATTTTAACAGCTCGTTTCATGTTTTTTTCAAAACTTTCCATATCATTATGTCTGTAAACGAAACGTTTACCTGGATGTAAGCGAACACCATCTATAATACAAGCGTGTGTATCTACGTCATATACAATAATGTCATTTTTACCAACTAAAGCATCTATAGCCGACATAATTCCTTGATATCCAAAATTTAATAAATAGGCTTTTTCTTTACCTACAAACTCTGCACATTCATTTTCTAATTGTTCATGAAATTTTGAATGACCAGACATCATTCTGGCACCCATTGGATAAGCCATTCCATGCTCTATAGCTGCCTCACCATCAACTTTTAAAACTTCAGGATGATTGGCTAAACCTAAGTAATCATTCACACTCCAAGTAATAACTTTTTTCCCATTAAAAACCATTCTATTAGAAATTGGACCTTCTAACTTAGGAAAAACAAAGTATCCTTCAGCTTTATCAGCCCAATTACCTAGTGGTCCTTTATCTTCTTTAATTCTAGTAAATAAATCGTTTGTCATTATCTAAAGTATTTATACTATCACTATTAAGCCTGCAAAGTAACTGAATTTTGAGGAGTTAATCAAATAAAAAAAAAACAGAATAAGAAGCTTAAAAATATAAAAACAAATTAAAATTTTATGTGCTATATGTGTATAGAGGGTTTGTTTTGAGGCATATTAGGATCATAAAAACCTTGTTCTTTCATCCAATCATCACTGTAAATTTTACTCATATAACGTGAGCCATGATCAGGAAAAATTAAAACTACAAAACTATCTTTATCAAACATTCCTTTA
>JADFAM010000073.1 GCA_015665265.1 Flavobacterium sp. | reverse complement strand
CTTTACCAGCTTTCATGTCGGCAACAACTTGAGCTAGTTCTGTTTCGTTTCCTTTTCTAATATGCAATGGATTAGCTGCATCAAATACAATACTTTTTAGAGCATCATTGATAGCAAAAGCAATTAGCTGTGCATTTTTATCTGAAGAACCTGACACTACAACTCCGTGAGAACCAGACTTCTTTAAAGCTTTAGCTACTTCCTTAATATGTGCATCTACTGGAGTTGTTTTTGATGGTAAAGTAGCTCCGGTAATTGTGTTGTATAGATTAATTAAAGCAAATACTTGATCAGACGGTTTTGTAACCACACGTTTGTCTGCATTGGCTCCAGTTAAAGACATGTTTGCCTCAAACTGAACTAGATAAGACATGTGACCTGAGTCTGGGTTTCTGCTAGCAGCATACCCTTTTTCAAATCCTCCTTGCCAATCACCAATAAAGTCTGCTCCAAAAGAAACAATAGTATGTGCTTTGTCAAAATGATAATTTGGAACTGCTCTTTCACCAAACATTTCTTCAAAGGCATCTGCAGTACCACTTTCTGAAATAGCATCATAAGTAACATGCTTTATATTTGGGAATGCAGCTGTAAAATCTGAAATAAGCTGTTCTGTAGATGGGCTTGCTAATGTTCCTGTTAATAAGACTATTGGTTCATTTGCTTCTTTTAATTGATTTAAGGTTGCTCCTATTTCGTTGTGAGCAGTATCCCAAGAAATGGTATTTTCTCCTTTTCGTGGCTCTTTTAACCTTAGTTGTTCATCATACAATGACAAAACTGATGCCTGAACTCTAGCATTTGTAGTTCCGTTAGCATCTTTATTTGGCATGATTAAGATAGGACGACCTTCACGTGTTTTAACTAAAACATTCGCAAAATCAAATCCATCGGCAATAGTACTTGCGTACCAATCTGCAACACCTAAGATAGTATCATCTGGCTTTACAACATATGGGATTGATTTCTTAACCGGTCCTTCACAGGCTGCAAGTGTTGCAGCTGCAGTTGTAAATCCAACATACTTTAAGAAATCTCTTCTTGATGTAGATGAGTTTTCTAATGTTTTCTTATCTCCTAAAAACTCATCTGTAGGAATTTCTTCTACAAATTCATTTTTACTTAGCGTTTCAACAATAGAACTATCTTTTAGTTCCTCAACACTTTGCCAGTATTTTTTGTTTGAAGCCATTTATATAGAATTTATCTTCTTAATTATTAATGATGACATTTACCACATTCTAATCCACCTAGTTGAGCAATGGTTACCTCTTTTGTACCATACTTCTCTGCTAATTGCTTGTGAATTTTTTCGTAATAAGGATTTCCTTTTAAATCTACATTTGTCTCTCTGTGACAGTCGATACACCATCCCATAGTAAGTGGTGAGTACTGATACATCTCGTCCATCTCTTCTACTGGTCCGTGACATTGCTTACAATCTACACCCGCAACCGTTACGTGTTGAGCATGAACAAAATTAACGTGATCTGGTAAATTGTGTATACGAATCCATTTGATAGGCTTTGTTTCACCTGTGTACTCTAGGTTTTCTGCATCCCATCCTGCGGCATCATATATCTTTTGTATTTCCTTATCTAATTCATTCTTTCTTAAAATCACACCGTTGTATTCAACCTCAGTTCCCTCAGCAACTTCTGCAATATTTTTATGACAATTCATACATACATTTACTGATGGTATTCCAGAGTGCTTGCTATGTTTAGCTGAAGAGTGACAATATTGACAATCAACTTTATTTTCTCCGGCATGAATTTTATGCGAAAAAGCTATTGGCTGAACTGGTTGATAACCTTGATCTACGCCTACACTAAATAACGTTCCAAATCCTAAATATGCCGATGTTAACAATAAAAATATTACTCCTACTACATGTAAAAATGTATTTTGCTGAATGCCTGCCCAAACTTCTTTTAAAGAACCTAGTGGGCCTGGAGTTTTTGGAGCACCTTTTAATTCACTAATAGTTTTAAGTAACGCTGCTATAATTAAAAATGCAGAAATTATGATTGCTGCAAGAATATAAATTAGCCATCCTGGAGCTTCATTTTGACCTCCTGTTGAGGCAACTGCTCCAGGAGCAAGTACCGGTTTTGGATCACCAACCTCGGTGTAATAAAGTATGTCGTCTATTTGAGTGTCTGAAAGTTGTGGAAAAGCAGACATAACAGATCCATTGTATTCGTTAAAAATAGCAATCGCATCTCTATCTCCCGAAGCCCTCAAGGCTGCATTATTTTTTATCCAGGCTTTTAACCAATCATTCTCCCTTCTTTCAGTAACACCTGCAAGAGCAGGACCAATAAGTTTTCTATCTAACTTGTGGCAGGAAGCACAAAGATTATTGTATAATTTTCTACCCTCTTTTTGACGGGCAACATCTATAGCATCTTGCGCTATAGCTGAAAAACTTAAAGAAAATAATAATAGAAATGTAAAACTCTTAAGAAGTAGGGTGGTTAGTCTTTTGTGTAGATATACACTTTTCATATTCACAAACTATTTGTTTAGTATCAAATTACTGAATTTCTAACTAAAATTTGGTTCAAAAAACCGCTCATAATTAGAAGCACAAAAGTACTACATATATGTAAATTTTGAAATGCTAAAGAGCTGTTAAATATTAATTTATATTTGTTCTAAATAAGGTGGTTTTGAAATATATTTATATTGAAGTTGTTAACTTTGTAGTAAGTATTTTTTTATGAAAAAAACAGTAATAATAAGTTGTCTTTTTTTTGTGGGCTTTTTCACCTCACAAATTATTTATTCTCAATCCCAAAAACCGGATAGTACACTCATAAATGAGTTTATTTCAAAAAAAAGAAGCTTTAATAAAGAGTTTGGATATGGATTTAGAATTCAGCTATATAACGGCTTTGAGACAGAGGCTAAAAAAACTGAGGCAAAATTTAAAATAGATTTTCCAGAAATTAAAACTTTCCTTCTATACAGACAACCTGAATGGAAAATACAAGTTGGATTTTACAAAACCAAACTTGAAGCTGATAGAGCTCTATTAAATTTCAAGAGAAAATATGGAAGTGCTATTGTAATTCCGCTAGGTAAATAATTAGCAAATTCTTATATCAAAAAAGTGCCTTGTATTTTAATTTACAAGGCATTTTTTATAGAAAATTATTTCAATTTTTTCTTGACTGCTACTTCTTGATAAGCCTCTATAGAATCTCCTTCAGAAATATCATTGTAATTTTTAACCTGAAGACCACAATCATACCCTTTTGCAACTTCTTTTACATCGTCTTTAAATCGTTTCAACGAAGTTAATTCTCCGTCATGAACAACGATTCCATCACGGATAATTCTAATTTTAGAATTTCTAAAGATTTTACCATTCATCACCATACAACCTGCAATATTTCCAACTTTAGAAATTTTGTACACCTCTCTAATTTCTACAGTACCTGTTATCTCTTCTTTCATCTCTGGAGATAACATACCTTCCATTGCGTCTTTAAGATCATTAATTGCATCGTAAATAATAGAATAGGTTCTAATATCTACTTCTTCTCTGTCTGCAATTACTCTAGCATTGGATTGTGGACGAACATTAAATCCTACGATAATAGCATCTGATGCTGTTGCTAATAAAACGTCTGATTCTGTAATAGCTCCAACACCTTTATGTAAAATATTTACTTGGATTTCTTCAGTAGATAATTTCTGGAAAGAATCTGTAAGCGCTTCTACAGAACCATCTACATCTCCTTTTAGTATGATGTTTAATTCTTTAAAATCTCCTAAAGCTATACGTCTTCCAATTTCATCTAAGGTTAATGTTTTCTGAGTTCTAACAGACTGTTCTCTTTGTAATTGCGATCTTTTAGAGGCTATTTGTTTTGCCTCTCGCTCATCATCAAATACATTGAATTTATCCCCAGCTTGAGGAGCTCCGTCTAAACCTAAAATAGAAACTGGAGTAGATGGACCTGCCTGATCTACATTGTTCCCTTTGTCATCAAACATTGCCTTTATCTTTCCACTATTCTTTCCTGCAAGAATGTAGTCTCCAATTTTTAAAGTTCCTGCTTGAACTAGTATTGTTGTTACATAACCTCTACCTTTATCTAATTGAGCTTCTACCACAGCACCAACAGCATTTTTATTTGGGTTAGATTTTAATTCTAAAATTTCAGCCTCTAACAATACTTTTTCTAATAATTCAGGAATACCTTCACCTGTTTTTGCAGAAATATCTTGTGACTGAATACTCCCTCCCCATTCTTCAATGAGTAAATTCATGGAAGATAATTGAGTTTTTACATTGTCAGGATTGGCATTGGGTTTGTCTATCTTATTGATTGCAAATATAATTGGAACACCTGCAGCTTGCGCGTGAGATATTGCTTCTTTTGTTTGAGGCATCACATCATCATCTGCTGCAGCTACAATAATAACCAAATCGGTAACCTGGGCACCACGTGCACGCATGGCCGTAAAGGCCTCGTGTCCTGGTGTATCTAGGAATGCTATTTTTTGATCTCCTACACTAACCGAATATGCTCCAATATGCTGAGTAATACCACCTGATTCACCTTCAATCACATTTGCTTTTCTAATGTAATCTAACAATGAAGTTTTACCATGATCTACATGTCCCATCACAGTTATAATTGGTGCCCGACCAATTAAATCCTCAGGTTTATCTATCACTTCTTCAATTGATTCCTCTACTTCTGCACCAACAAATTCGACAGTATGATCAAATTCCTCTGCTACTATTTTTAAAGTTTCAGCATCTAAACGTTGGTTCATAGTAACCATCATTCCAAGCATCATACATGCAGATATAATTTCTGTAACAGCAACTTCCATCATGGTAGCAACTTCACTTACAGTAACAAACTCTGTAACTTTTAATACTTTGGACCCTAAAACTTGTGCTTCAGTTTCGGCATCAGAGAGTTCTTTGTGAGCATCTCTTTTATTTCTTCTATATTTTGCCCCTTTTCCTTTTGAAGATTTCCCTTGAAGTTTTTCCAAGGTTTCTCTAACCTGTTTTTGCACTTCTGCTTCTGTAAGTTCTCTTTTAACAGGCGCAGGTCTTCTTTGAGCATTTCCACCTCTAGATCCTCCTGGTCTGTTTGATCCAGGTCTAGATCCACCTGATCTTCCTACTCCTGATGCCCTATTTTGATTACCTTGACCAGGTGTTCCTGGCTTGCTAATCCTTTTCCTTTTTCTTTTGGAAGCATCGTTTTTAGCAAGTGTTTTTGATTTATCTTCTGTTTTTTTCTTTACCTTTTCGAATTGCTTAAGATCAATTTTTTTTCCTGTTAACTTAGGGCCATTTAGTTTTTTATATTGAGTCTTTATAGTTTCTGATTGCTCAGAAGGTTCTGATGACTCAGTCTGTTCAGTTTTCTCCGAAACAACCTCTTTTTTTGGTTCTAAATCTTGAACATTATCTGTAATAACTTCTTTTTGTTCTGAAGGTTCCGATGGTTTTTTATCAGTTTCTTTGTGAGCTTGCTCTACCTCTTTTTCTTGAGTATCATTGGCGGGTGGAATAGCTTCCTTTTCTCCTTCCTTACTTTCAATTTTTTGGTCAACTAGAGGCTCACTTTTAACTTCAGCTTTTTTTGCTTCAATATCTATCTTACCAACAGTTTTAACTTGTAACTTCTCTGCTTTAGCTCTTAAAACTTCTTCTTTCTTTTCATCCTCTAACCTCTTTTTCTCAATCTTTGCTTCTAATTCAAGCCTAATTGCTTCTTTCTCTTTTCGTTTTTCTTCGCCTACTTCCTTAGATGCAGCTTTTTTGTTAGCATCTGTTTCAAAACCGTCTTGTAGTACCTGATAAATTTCACTTGATATTTTTGTAGTTGGTCTTGCTTCGATCTGATGACCGTTTTTTGCAAGATACTCTACAGCCCTATCAAGAGAAATATTTAATTCTCTTAGCACCTTATTAAGTCTCACTGTTCTACTTCCCGACATATGCTCTTGTTAACCTTTTATTTGTAAAAGTATTATTTTTTATTGAATGTTATTCTTCAAACTCTTCTTTCAGAATTCGTTGAACATCTAGTATTGTTTCTTCCTCTAAATCTGTTCTCTTAAGAAGTTCTTCAACAGATGCATCTAACACACTCTTTGCTGTATCTAAACCAATATTTTTGAATTCTTGGATAATCCAAGCTTCAATTTCGTCTCTAAATTCTGTTAATTCTACATCTTCTTCCTCTAATCCTTCTCTTTGAACATCTATATCATATTTGGTTAGCTCACTAGCCAAACGAATATTCACACCGCCTTTACCAATTGCTTTTGATACTTCTTCAGGCTTCAAAAAGACATTTACACGTCCTTTTTTTCCATTTTTCTCCTCTTCATACTCTTCTATTTCCATAGAAACAACTTTTGCTGGGCTTAAAGCTCTTGATATAAAAAGTTGTTCATTTTTTGTATGATTGATTACATCTATATTTTCGTTTCCAAGCTCTCTAACAATTCCGTGAATCCTAGAACCTTTCATTCCAACACAAGCACCAACAGGATCAATTCTATCATCGTAAGAATCTACTGCTACTTTTGCTTTTTCTCCAGGAATCCTAGCTACTCTCTCTACTGTTATTAATCCATCAAAAACTTCTGGAATTTCTTGCTCGAATAACTTCACTAGGAAATCTGGTGAAGTTCTTGATAAAATAATAGCAGGTTTATTTCCTCTTAATTCTACCGTTTTAATTACTCCTCTTACAGAATCTCCTTTTCTAAAAAAGTCTGATCTAATTTGCTCACTTTTTGGTAATACAATTTCATTACCATCATCATCTAGTAAAATAATTGCATTGTGACGGATATGATGAACTTCAGCACTGTAGATATCTCCTTCTAATTCTTTGAAGTGTTTAAATATGTTTGTACTGTCGTGTTCTTGAATTTTTGAAATCAAGTTTTGACGCAATGCTAAAATGGCTCTTCTTCCTAAGTCAAATAATTTAACTTCTTCTGAAACATCCTCTCCAATTTCAAAATCAGGTTCAATTTTTCTAGCTGCTGATATTTCAATCTCTTCATTATCATCTTCTACCTCATTATCAGCTACAACAATTCTATTTCTCCAAATCTCTAAATCCCCTTTATCAGGATTAATAATGATATCAAAATTATCATCTGACCCAAACTTACGTTTAAGAGCAGCTCTAAATACTTCTTCTAAAATAGACATGAGTGTTACCCTGTCTATACTCTTCATGTCTTTGAATTCTGAAAACGAATCTATTAATGCTATATTCTCCATTGCATATTATTCTTAAAATGTAATCTTCACTTTTGCTTCTGTTATACTGCTAAATGCTATTGAAGCATTTTTCTCTACAGTTATTTTTCCTTTACCTATAGGTTTAGGCTCTCTAGTTTTCCATCTAAGAGAAATTTCATTCTCATCGGCACTAATCAATGTACCTTCTAACTCTTTATCTTCAGTTTTGACCTTTAAAACTCTATTGATGTTTTTAAAATATTGTCTCCTAACAGTTAACGGATGAGAAATATCTGGAGAAGTAACTTCTAACCCAAAATCCTCTTCCTCTCTATCTAAGTTGTGCTCTACATGCCTACTGATACGCATACATTCTTTGATAGAAACTCCATTATCTCCGTCTACAACAATCTTGATTCTATCACCTGTCAAAAAAGATAATTCAATCAGAAATAAGGATTCGTTTTCAGAAATCGCTTCATGAACTAATTTTGTTACTAATTTTTGATCCATATACCTCAAGATATAAAAAGAGGGGACTTATCGTCCCCTTCTTCTTCGTTTTTGGTCATTTTCCGTGCAAATATACTAACTAGTTACTTAATAACCAAATAGGTTTTTTCCTAATTTTTTTGTAAATTTAACTTAAGACCTACCAGGTGTACCAAGCTCCCCCAGAAACTATTAAAACTTCAGTAATATGTATAAAATTTTAGTTCCTGTAGACTTTTCTGAAAAATCTAACTATGCAGTAAAAATGGCTGCAAAAATTGGAAAAAATATTGAAGCAGAAATATATTTACTTCACTTGGTAGAACTCCCTTCAGGAATTGTTGACATGGGAGCAGGAAGTAATTTTAGCATACCCGAAAGCATGATGTACTTAAGAAAAGTAAAAGAAAAAATTCTTGACCTTAAGGCTACTTATTTTCATGACGATCAAATTGTTAAGTATACCATTAAATTCCAAAACCCTTTTGAGGGTATTACAGATTATGTAAAAAAAATCAATGCAAATTTAATTGTAATGGGGTCTAAAGGTGTGTCTGATTTTGAAGAAATGATTATTGGGTCTAATACTGAAAAGGTAGTTCGTACCTCAACAATTCCAGTTATTGTTGTAAAAGCCGACTCTAAAAAATTTAAATTTAAAAAATTAGTTTTTGCATCAAATTATGATGATGAAAATAAGGTTGCTTTTGTAGATTTTTTAAATTTCGCTAAACAATTTAAAACTGAAATACATTTATTGAAGATAAATACGGCTAGTAGTTTTGAAAATTCCTTTATAACAAAAGGGAAAATTAAAAATTTTATCAAAGATTTTGATCTGCCAAAAAATACAATCCATATTCACAATGATGAATCTGTAGTAAAAGGTATAACTAATTTTGCAAAAGAAATTGAAGCAGATCTCATTGCTTTAACCACGCATGGGAGAAGTGGACTCTCTAGCCTATTTAACAGCAGCATAGCCAAGAGTGTATCTAAAAGTGTTTTACGACCTGTAATAACCTTTAAAATCTAAAAAATCCCATCCTTAAAGAATGAGATTTTAATGGTTGGCCTACAAGGACTCGAACCTTGAATGTCGGTACCAAAAACCGGTGTGTTACCAATTACACCATAGGCCAATAGATTTCATAGCGGCTGCAAATTTAAATCAAAGTTTTTATCCTGCAAATCTTTTTATTACTTTTTTACTTTTAACAAAGTTTTATAATGTCTTTAAAGTTAATAAGAGACTCTTAAACGTTATTTGTCTGATAAATTAGTAAATTCGCCCATACATTTTTACAACCTATGACATCAGAAAAATTTAAAAAGTGGAACCTCATACTAGGATGGAGCACTTTTGCAATAGCTCTCATAACCTATTCTCTTACGTTAGAACCAACAGTTAGTGCCTGGGATTGTGGAGAATACATATCAACATCAGTAAAATTAGAAGTTGGTCACCCTCCTGGAGCTCCTTTGTTTCAGATGCTTGGTGCATTCTTTGCCATGTTTACAAGTGAACTTACAGAGATTGCAAAAATGGTAAATTTTATGTCTGCTCTAGCGAGTGCCTTCACCATTCTTTTTATGTTTTGGACTATCACTAATTTGGCAAAAAAATTAGTAATTAAAACAGGAAAAATTAATGAAAGCTCCAGTATAGCAATTTTAGGTAGCGCACTAGTTGGCTCTTTGACTTACACTTTTTCTGATAGTTTTTGGTTTAGTGCAGTTGAGGGAGAGGTTTACGCAATGTCATCTTTTTTAATGGCGATCTTATTTTGGCTGGGCCTAAAATGGGAAAGCGAGATTCACACCCCAAGAGGACATAAATGGCTTGTAATTATTAGTTTTGTGGTTGGATTATCTTTTGGTGTTCATATTTTGTCTTTACTTGTTATCCCTGCGATATTCCTAATTTATTTTTTTAAGACGTATCATACAATAAACCTCAAAACCACCAGTATTGCAACAATTATTTCAATTCTGATACTTGCTTTTGTTTTTAAGTTTTTATTTCCATTTACACTAAAGTTCTTTAGTGCCTCAGAATTATTTTTTATCAATTCTATAGGCTTACCGTATAATTCTGGTTCTATAATAGCTGGTATTATATTGGTAGTTGGCTTTTATGTTGGTTTAAATTATACTAGGAAAAATAATAAGGTTATAACAAACACTATTCTTCTGTCTGTACTTTTTATCATGATTGGCTTTTCGTCTTGGTTGATGCTTCCAATTAGAGCAAATACCAACACTACTATTAATGAGAACAATCCCTCTAGTGCTAGAGAATTACTAGCTTATTATAATCGAGAACAGTATGGTGATGCTAATGTATTTTATGATACTTATTATTCAGATTCGTATAGTAGAGAGGTAAACAAAGAAAAACCTCTTAAAGACGATAAACCTAAATATGAAAAACGAAATGGGAAGTATGAGATAGTGAATAAATACAAAGATGTACTCCCAAACACATCCGACAAACACAAAGGATTTATTCCAAGAATGACAAATCCTGCAGCTGAAAAAATGTATAAAGCCATTGCTAATATTCCTCAGAATAGCACTAGAAGACCCACATTTGCAGAGAATATAAAATTTATGATTAGCTACCAATTTGGCTATATGTATGGCCGTTATTTTATGTGGAATTTTTCTGGCAGACAAAATGACGTTCAAGGACAATTAGATAGGTACAATGGAAATTGGTTAAGCGGAATTAAATTTATTGACGAAGCTAGATTAGGACCACAAACTAATTTACCATCGGATGTAACAGAAAATAAAGGCCGAAATGTTTATTTTATGTTGCCTTTTTTATTGGGTATCATCGGATTATTGTATCAAATAAAATGGGATAAGAAAAATTTCTTTGTGCTATTTATGTTCTTTGCTTTTACAGGCTTTGCAATTATTTTTTACACAAATCCAAAACCTTTTGAGCCTAGAGAAAGAGATTATGCAATCGTAGGTTCATTTTACATCTTTGCCATTTGGGTTGGTTTTGGTGTATTGGCACTTTATGAATATCTAAAGAATTTCGCCAATAAAAAAGTAGTTGCTATAGCTGTATCAGTAATTTCATTGCTAGCTGTACCTACACTAATGGGCTTTGAAAACTGGGACGATCATGACAGATCAAATAGATATACCACACATTTAAACGCACAATCATATTTAGAATCTTGTGATCCTAACTCCATTATGTTTACCATTGGAGATAATGACACCTTCCCATTGTGGTATATGCAAGAAGTGGAGGGCGTAAGAACAGATATTAAATTAGTTAACACAAGCTTGTTTGCAACAGATTGGTATATAGATCAGATGAAACGAGCAACCTATGATGCGCCACCAATACCATCTCAATTAAATCATGATGATTATAAATATGGCAGTTTGGATGCTGCCTATTACTTTGAGGAATTATTCCCAACACTCAAAGACTCCGTTCTTCCAATAAATGATTACATGCAGTGGATAGAAAGTAAGAATACAATTACTTTTTATGATATTGATGGTGATGGAAATGAAGAGAAAGTTCTTCCTACAAGAAACATAAGAATTCCCGTAAATAAAGAAAATGTTTTAGAATATGGAATTGTTGCAGCAAAAGATGCAGATAAAATAGTAGATTATATAGATATTGAAATAGGAAGAGGAATTGCTAAAAACAGAATTTTAATGCTTGATATTTTAGCAAATTTTGATTGGAAAAGACCTATTTATTTTACAGGAGGTGCGTTTGCAGACGAAGAATATATTTGGCTGAAGGACTATTTACAGTTAGATGGGATGGCTTATAAATTAGTTCCTATAAAAACATCAATGAATGTTGTAAATCCAGACGGAACTGTAACCAAGAAAAGCCCATTTGACATGGGAAGAATTGATCCTGAAAAAATGTATGCTAACATTCAAAAATTAGATTGGAGAAACATTAATGATGGAAAAATATATTTAGATGAGCAGACTAAGAGAAGTTCTATTTCTATGCGTAATAATTTGATGCGGTTGTCTGATGCATTTGCTGCTCAGGGAGACACCGTTAAAGCATTAGAAATATTAGATCTCTCTATTGAAAAAATGCCTATCAAAGATTTTAGTCATTTTAGTTTATCTGTTGGGTATCCAGAAATGTATTATTTACTAGGAGAACCTGAAAAAGCTAGATCTGCTGCAGAAGCTTTAATAAAAATATTTAAAGAACAACTCATCTGGCTAGCAGAATTTCCAAAAGAAGATTCTGATCAAATTTTTGAAGAAATTGACAATAATCTGTTGATGTATAGAAATATCATTGCTACCCAAATTGACCGTTTTGATATAGATGAGGAATATAAAACTGACAAGCAAAATGAATTTATAGAAACTGTAAAACTATTTAATCATTTAATGCCTGAAGAAGAGTAGTTTTATGAAATTTTACACCATTAAAACGCCATCTATAATTCAAAGAGTTTTCTCTAGTTATAGATGGCGTTTTTCCTCAGTTCCAAAAGAAATCTACTTAACATTTGATGATGGACCAACTCCAGAAATTACCACTTTTGTTTTAAATGAATTAAAAAAAAATAAAGCTAAGGCAACTTTTTTTTGTATAGGGAAAAATGTAAAAAAACACCCTACTATTTATGAGAGAATTAAAAAAGAAGGGCACGCTGTGGGTAATCATACCTACAATCATTTAAATAGTTTCAGAACTAACAACACAAACTATATAGAAAATATTCAGCAAGCAGAAAAACTCATTGAAACTAACTTATTTAGACCTCCTTATGGAAGATTAAAATCATCTCAAGCAAAATCAATTATTAGAAAGGGCTATAAAATAATTATGTGGGATGTTCTTAGTGGTGATTTTGACACTACGATAACGCCTGAAAAATGTTTGAAAAATATTCTTGATAAAACTACTAATGGGAGTATTGTAGTAATGCATGATAGCGAAAAAGCGAAAGATAAAATATTTTATACTCTCCCTAAAATTCTGAGTTATTATCAAGAAAAAGGTTATCTATTTAAGGCAATTTCTTAGAAGTATTGCTGCACTAAGCCAATTAAAGTATTGGCATCTTGTTCGCCAGTTTGTCTCCATTTCATTTCACCATCTTTATAAATCATAAAGGTTGGATTTCCCTTTACACGAAGAGCCTCAGCTAATGGTTCATTTTTTTTAATATCTATCTTTATCACTTTAGCTTTATCTCCTAAAGCAGCAGCTACATCTCTTAAAGTATCTACATTATTATCCGCATCTTCCCAATCAAAATAAAAATCTATTAAGACAGGTTCTTCTGCACTAATTAACTCACCAAACTTTGTCATTTTTTTATTGTTTTTTTAGGGTAAAAATGCTGTATTTGAACATTTTAATACTTACAAATATAACATTTCTATTGAATTGATCTGAAAATCAGGCTTTTTTCAGTTTAATAACAGTGATTTCTGGCCAAATACCTACTCTCCCAGGAAATGCATGATATCCAAATCCCCTATTGACGTTGATATACCTTCCCTCCTCACTGTATAGGCCAGCCCACTGTTTATAGACATATTTTGAAGGGCTCCATTTAAACCAACCAGGAATTTCAATCCCCATTTGCAACCCATGTGTATGGCCACTTAGTGTTAAATGATAGTTTAAATCATCTTGCTTAACCTCAGCGTCCCAATGAGAGGGATCGTGAGACATCAATATCTTAAAATCCTCTTTGTTAATACCTTCAGATGCTTTTTTAAGATCACCAGCTTGTTTGAAACTTTTACCCCAGTTTTCTACACCTATTAAAGAAATTTTTTGCCCCTCTTTTTCTATGTATCGGCTTTCATTACATAATAAATCAAACCCTATTTTGGGATGAATTTTTTTTATTTCTTGAAACTGAACTTCTTTTTCTTCTTTACTTATACCTCTTATATATTCTGCGTAATCATGATTTCCTAAGACAGAATATTTTCCAAAGGGCGCTTTCAGAGAGCTAAACATTTCTATCCAATTATCCATCTCACTAGCCATGTTATTTACAATATCGCCTGTAAATAGTAATACGTCAGAATTTTGATTATTAATCATATCAACACCGTACTGAATTTTCTTCTTATTAGTAAAACTTCCTGAATGAATATCTGAAATTTGAGTAATTGTAAATCCATCAAAAGCATCTGGCAAGTCTTTAAAAGATAGCTGGTACTTTAACACCTTGTAATTATACCTGCCTTGAATAATACCGTATAAAAATGAAGTAAAAGGAATAGCTGCTAATACAAGAGCTAGTTGAGATATAAATTTACGTCTCCCAGGAATAGGTTGAGTCGGGTTACTACCAAGCCAAGATGTAATTTTATGAAAGATTCGAACAATATCTTCCCCAAACAACACTACTAAAATAAATATTTTAGGAATTAAAATAGTTATCATCATTCCTGTAGCCATCTGAAACTCCTTAGTTTGACCAGAATTGCTTGGTGTTGTAACTATTACGTACAATAGATTGAGGTAAACTAAGATTCCTATAGCCATCCAACCCCATCTAATAATTCTATTTTTAGTGACCGTCTTTACCGCCTGAAAAGCATAATATTCTAAAATAAAAATGATTGAAGAAGCTATCAATAAGGGAACGATCCATCTTGGCATAGTTATTTATTTTAATGGGGTTAAATATAGTTGAAAAACAAAGTGATAATTTTAAGTTCATGTTAAAGTTTTCTTTACAAAATGAAATAAAATTCTGTGTTCGCAATAGATTTCAAAACGAATAGAATGAAACAGAAATGATTTTTTAACAAACTTCAAGCAGGTGAAAAACAAATAGCTAATAACTTATAACAATTTTGAATAATTATTTAATGGACAAAATTTATATTTTGTAGTTTTAGCAAATCAATATAAACTTCATGTCAGATAAAAAACGTCTTTTTTTACTCGATGCTTTTGCACTAATTTTTAGAGGATATTATGCATTTATTAAAAACCCTAGAATTAATTCAAAAGGGATGGATACTTCTGCTATTCTAGGTTTTACCAATTCTCTACTCGATGTAATAAAAAGAGAAAAACCAGATCTTTTAGCTGTTTGTTTTGATAGAGGTGGAAGTGTAGCTAGAACTGAAGCATTTTCTGAATATAAAGCCAATAGACAAGAAACTCCTGAGGCAATTAAAATTGCAGTGCCTATTATAGAAAGTATTTTAAAAGCTATGAAAATTCCTGCAGTTGTTTTGGCAGGATATGAGGCAGATGATATTATTGGGACCCTAGCCAAGAAAGCAGAAAAAGAAGGATACCAAACTTATATGGTTACACCAGATAAAGATTTTGCACAATTGGTTTCTGAAAATATTTTTATGTACAGGCCTCGATTTGGAGGAGGCTATGAAACGTGGGGAATTTCTGAGGTACAAGAAAAATTTGGAGTAAAAAATCCAGAACAAGTCATTGACTTTTTAGGAATGATGGGAGATTCTGCAGATAATATTCCCGGATTACCAGGTGTAGGAGAAAAAACTGCAAAAAAATTCTTAGCGCAATATGGATCTATGGAGAATTTGTTGGAAAACACTGCAGACCTTAAGGGTAAGATGAAAGAAAAAGTAGAGGCAGCAAAAGAATTGGGAATTCTTTCCAAAGAGCTAGCTACTATTATGTTAGATGTTCCTGTTGAGTTTCACGAGGAAAGTTTCAAAATGAGTATGCCTGATATTGAAGCAACTAAAGAAATTTTTACAGAATTAGAATTTAGAAGACTTACTGAAAATTTTGTTAAAACATTTTCAATTGCAACAAATTCTGAAGACATTGTTAAACAAGACAATCAAACAATTACAAATTCTAAAGCATCTGCTACTAAACCTCAAGGTGATCATCATGGTCAATTTGATTTGTTTGCTACACCCGGAACCGGAAATGTTTCGGAAGAAGAAAGTATTCAAGGCTATAAAACTATTGCAACTACTAGTCACTTCTACCAACACGTTGATACACCAATCTCAAGAAAATTACTGCTAAAAAAATTGCAGCAACAAACCTCTGTTTGCTTTGATACAGAAACAACTGGATTGAAAGCCTTGGAAGTTGAACTGATAGGAATTTCCTTTTCATGGGAAATTGGAAAAGGCTACTATGTATCATTCCCAGATGACCAAATTGAAACTAAGGCAGTCTTAGAGGAATTTCGTAGTTTTTTTGAGAATACATCCATTGAAAAAATAGGTCATAACTTAAAATATGATATCAAAGTATTATCAAATTATGGAATACCTGTAAAGGGAAACTTATTTGATACAATGATTGCCCATTATTTAATCAATCCAGACATGCGACATGGAATGGATATTTTAGCTGAAACCTATTTAAATTATCAACCTGTTTCAATCACTAAATTAATTGGTAAAAAAGGGAAAAATCAGTTATCTATGCGAGATGTTCCTATAAAAGATCAAACGGAATATGCTGTTGAAGACGCTGACATAACACTTCAATTAAAAAAACATTTCATTGAAGAATTAAAAAAAGGGAATGTTATTAAACTATTTAATGAAATTGAATTACCATTAGTTTCTGTATTAACAGCTATGGAAATTGAAGGAATTAATTTAAATACTGATTTCTTAAAAGAGTTGTCTATTCATCTAACAGATGATATCAACCGTTTAGAAAAGACCATATTTGAACAAGCTGGTGAAGAATTTAATATTGCCTCACCTAAACAACTAGGTATTGTATTATTTGAGAATATGAAATTGGTAGATAAGCCAAAAAAAACAAAAACAGGCCAATACTCTACTGCAGAGGATGTTTTATCTAACCTATCTAAAGATCATACAATTATTGCCAATATTTTAGAATACAGGCAATTTAAGAAGTTACAAAGCACCTATGTAGATGCACTACCAAATGAAATTAATCCTAATACTGGTAGAGTTCATACAGCGTATGCACAGGCAGTTGCTGCTACAGGGAGACTTAGCTCTACCAACCCAAACCTGCAAAATATTCCTATTAGAACAGAGAGAGGAAAACAAGTAAGAAAAGCATTTATCTCAAGAGATCAAAACCACGTATTATTAGCAGCAGATTATTCACAGATAGAATTACGAATTATAGCTGCTTTAAGTGAAGAAGAAACCATGATTGAGGCTTTTAAAAACGGAGAGGATATTCATGCCTCCACGGCGGCAAAAGTCTTTAATGTTCCTTTAAGCGAGGTAACCAGAGAACAAAGAAGCAATGCAAAAACAGTTAATTTTGGAATCATATACGGTGTTTCTGCTTTTGGATTGAGTAATCAAACAGATCTAACTAGAAAGGAATCTAAGGAACTAATAGATTTATACTATGAAACCTATCCTAAACTTAAAAACTACATGTCTGCTCAGGTAGATTTTGCTAGAGATAACGGTTATGTAGAAACCGTATTACAACGCCGTAGATATTTGAAGGATATTAATTCCAGAAATGCAATTGTAAGAGGAGCTGCAGAACGAAACGCTGTGAATGCACCTATTCAAGGATCTGCTGCAGATATCATAAAAATAGCTATGATAAATATATTTAAGCGATTTGAGAAGGAAGGTTTTAAATCAAAAATGTTATTACAAGTGCATGATGAATTGGTATTTGATGCACATAAAGATGAGCTAGAGATCATAAAACCAATTATTAAATATGAAATGGAACATGCATTTGAGATGATTGTACCATTAGATGTTGAAATGGGTATTGGTGAAAATTGGCTAGAAGCACATTAACTATTTAAGTAATACTTTTCATCACAAGAAATTTTCAATATTTTGCTTCACTTTCAACATTTTAAAGAAAACACTTCAGGAATTGAAGTTCCAGATAAATTTACATTCCCATTTTATTATGAGCCGCACCCATTAACTTTAGTAGCTACAAAAGAATTACAAGAATATTTAGAAAAACAAACTGATTTTAAACATGAATTTGGTCTAAAAGGTACAGAACTAAAAAATGCTATTGGCAAAATGTTTGGCGTCTTAGTTGTAAAAAAGACAGACAATAGTTTAGGATATTTGGCTGCATTTTCTGGGAAATTAGCTGATAATAGTTTCCCTGATAAATTTGTTCCTCCTATTTTCAATATGAGATCTGAAGGGAGCTTTTATATAGAGGGTGAAAAGAAAATCGAGAAAATTGGTGAAAAAATTGAACTTATAAAAAAAGATGAAAACTATCTATCTTTAAAAAAATCGCTAAAAAAATTAAGTAAAAAAATTGAAGAAGATTTAGCTGCACAAAGGAAGAAAATGAAGACTTCAAAACTATCAAGAAGACTTCAAAAAAAAGAGGCTAGTGCTAATTTAGATGCTGCTAATTTTAACATTTTAAACAAAAAATTAATACAAGAAAGTTATAACGATCAATTTTACTACAAAGAACTCCAAGAATACTATTCTTATAAAATTGAAGAAAGTAAAAACCTACTAGCTGATTTTGAAAATAAAATTATGGGTTTAATGGCACTTAGAAAAAAGACCTCTGCCATTCTTCAAAACACCTTATTTGAAAAATATCGGTTCTTAAATCAACAAAAAGAAACAAAAGGATTACTTGCTATTTTTAATAACTCCTCATCCAGACCACCCGCTGGTGCTGGAGATTGCTCTGCTCCAAAATTATTACAATATGCTTTTCAGCATCATTTAACCCCTATTGCTCTAGCAGAATTTTGGTGGGGCATCTCCCCTAATTCTGAAATTAGAAAACATAAAAACTTTTATCCATCATGTCTAAGTAGGTGCAAGCCTATTTTAAATCATATGTTAGAAGGTATTGATATGGAGGAAAATTTATTGCTGAAAAACTTAACTAAAAAGGAAGAATTATCCGTTATTTTTGAAGACGATCATCTAATTGTTGTAAACAAACCCCCAGAGTTTTTATCGGTTCCTGGAAAAGAAATAAAGGATTCTGTATATACAAGAATTAAACAAAAATATCCTGAAGCAACTGGTCCTTTGATTGTTCATAGACTTGACATGTCTACTTCTGGTATTATAGTACTTACTAAAACAAAAGAAGCTAATAAAATACTACAGGGTCAGTTTATTAAACGAACTGTTAAAAAGAGATATGTTGCACTTCTTAGTGGCAAGCTATCTAAAAAACAGGGTGTAATTAAACTTCCTTTACGACTTGATTTAGATGACAGACCTAGACAGCTAGTAGACTTTACGAATGGTAAAAAAGCGGAAACAAATTGGGTTTTTATAAATCAAAACAATAACCAAACGCGTGTTCATTTTTATCCAATTACCGGAAGAACTCATCAATTAAGAGTACATGCCGCACATAAAGAAGGTTTGAACACTCCAATAAAAGGTGATGATTTATATGGAAATAAACAAGACCGATTATACTTGCATGCCGAGTTCATTGAGTTTACTCACCCTACTTCAAGAAACAAAATTAGCTTCACCGTACCAGCTGATTTTTAAAAAATAGTTTATGTAACAGATTGAGGATAAGTTAGATTTACTTAATTCTTCACCACAGATTAATTTCTGGATGTTTTAATCAAAAAAAGCAACTAATTTTTTTTTCATACATTTATAAAAAAAGCTAAGGATGTCCTTTTTACTATCTGCAAATTTATTTGAAGATCAATGGAGTTTTATTATTCTAAGAGATATGCTTCTTCTCAAAAGGTCTACCATCAAAGAATTTAAGTCTTCTAGAGAAAAAATTGACGATGAAACACTTTCAAAAACATTAAGAAAACTTTACATAAACGGCTATATAGAAATATTGCATATTGGTAGCTCTTTGAGCAATTATGAAAAATACATTGCAAGTTATAAAGGCCTTTCTTTGTTACCTCTTTTAATGGAACTCTATCTCTTTTCGTGTGATCGTTTTGAAGAGTCTTTATTGAGTCCTTTCGAATTAAACTTTAAAAAAGAAGCTACCCAAAATTGCACTATTTTTAAGAAAAAAATCATTAGAGAATACCATAATTTTACTCAAAAATTAAAAATAGAGGTGGCTTTTTCCTAAAAAATCATTCCACAATAAAAAAATGTATTAACACTAAATTTTAGTGTTTAAAAATATTTTTATTTAATTAATAATTAGTCATTTAATTGAGAACCTGTTAGATCTAAAAAGTTAAATATTACCTTTCCCTTTTTTATACAATTAAGTCAAAAACGTATGAATTTGAATATCCTTTTGTAAAAGGAACTAATACCATCAAAAACTACGAGATTACTATTTGCTAATCAAATAATTAATAGTACATTTGCACTCCTTTTTTAAGGAAAAAAATTAATTATTAATAGAACAAAAACTAAAAGTGTAATTATGAACACATTAAGTTACAAAACAGTATCGGCAAATAAAGCTACCGTTTCTAAGGAATGGGTTGTTGTTGATGCGGACGGGCAAACGTTGGGTCGTCTAGCTTCTAAAATAGCAAAGCTAATTAGAGGTAAACACAAACCTAACTTTACTCCTCACGTAGATTGTGGAGACAACGTGGTTGTTATCAACGCAGAAAAAATTAATCTAACTGGAAAAAAATGGACTGACAAGAGTTACATCCGTCATACAGGATATCCAGGAGGACAACGATCGTTAACTGCAACAGAAATGTTTGAAAAAGATCCTACAAGATTGGTAGAGAAAGCAGTAAAAGGAATGTTACCTAAAAACATATTAGGTAGTGCTCTTTTTAGAAACCTATATGTATACGCTGGAACTGAGCACAAACATGATGCTCAAAATCCAAAAGCTATTAACTTAAACGATCTTAAATAATGGATATAGTTCACAAAATTGGTAGAAGAAAAACTGCCGTAGCTCGTATTTACCTTTCTAAAGGAAAAGGTAATATCACAGTAAATAAAAAAGATTTTAAAGACTATTTTTCTACTGCAACCTTGCAGTATAAGGTACAACAAGCTTTAATGCTAACAGATAACTTAACTTCTTATGACGTAAAAGTAAATGTATATGGAGGTGGAGTAACCGGTCAAGCAGAAGCAATTAGATTAGCAATTACAAGAGCGTTAGTATCTATAAACGAAGAATACAGACTTATTCTAAAGCCAGAAGGATTATTAACACGTGACCCAAGAATGGTAGAACGTAAGAAATTTGGTCAGAAAAAAGCTCGTAAAAAATTCCAGTTCTCTAAACGTTAAAAATTGGTTTAGATTACTGTTATCAATTATTAATAACAGTTTAGTATCTAAATATATAAGACTCGTAATATAAAGACTACTTATATATTGATTTAAAAAAACAGAACGTAAACACATTTTAAAAAATGGCAAAAGCAAACATTCAAGAATTATTAGAAAATGGAGTTCATTTCGGTCACTTGACAAGAAAATGGAATCCAAACATGGCTCCTTACATTTATACAGAACGTAACGGAGTTCATATTATAGATTTATACAAAACAGCAGCAAAAATAGACGAAGCTTCATTAGCATTGCAAAAAATTGCAAATTCTGGAAGAAAAATTTTATTTGTAGCTACTAAAAAGCAAGCTAAAGATATTGTTTCTGAAAAAGCAGGAGCAGTAAACATGCCTTACATTACTGAAAGATGGCCAGGAGGAATGTTGACAAACTTTATCACTATCAGAAAAGCCGTTAAAAAAATGACTTCCATTGATAGAATGAAGCAAGATGGATCTTTTGATGCTTTATCTAAAAGAGAAAAATTACAAATTAATCGTCAAAGAGAAAAGTTAGAAAAGAATTTAGGTTCTATTGTAGACATGACTCGTTTACCTGGAGCAATTTTTGTGGTTGATGTTAAAAAAGAGCATATTGCTATTGCTGAAGCTCAAAAATTAAACATCCCAATTTTTGCAATGGTAGATACCAACTCTGATCCTAGACCAGTAGATTATGTAATCCCATCTAATGATGATGCTTCAAAATCTATTGAAAGAGTATTATCATTCATTACTGAAGGAATTGCTGAGGGTTTAGCTGAAAGAAAAGCAGAGAAAGAAAAAGCAAAACCAGCTGCTAAAGAAGCTAAAAAGGAAGTTGAGAAACCAGCTGCCAAAGAAGCTAAAAAAACAGCGAAAAAAGAAGTTGCTAAAGAAGAGGTAAAAGAGGCTGCTCCTGCAGTTGAAGCACCAAAAAAATCAACTACTAAAAAGAAATAAATTGTAAATATTTTAAAGACTAAGAAAATGGTTAAAGTAACCGCTGCAGAGGTAAATAAATTAAGGAAAACAACAGGTGCAGGAATGATGGACTGCAAGAAGGCTTTAGTTGAAGCAGAAGGAAATTTTGAAGAAGCTATAGATATCTTAAGAAAGAAAGGACAAAAAGTAGCTGCTAAAAGAGCAGACAGAGAGTCTACTGAAGGTGCTGCTATTGCAAAAGTTAATGATACTAAAACTGTTGGAGTTTCAATTGTTTTAGGATGTGAAACTGATTTTGTTGGTAAAAATGACAGTTTTGTAAGCCTTGCTACCGAATTTGCAGAATTGGCATTAAACTGTTCTTCTAAAGAAGAGTTGCTTGCTGCAGACTTTAATGGAATGACTGTTGCTGATAAATTGATAGAACAAACAGGAGTTATTGGAGAAAAACTTCAAATCAATGCTTTTGAAAAAGTAGAAGCAGCATTTGTTGGTTCTTACATACATGCTGGAAACAAAATAGCTACCATCGTAGGCTTATCAGCTGCTTCTAAAGGAGCTGACGTTGTTGCTAAAGATGTTGCCATGCAAGCTGCTGCAATGAATCCAATTGCTTTAAACGAAAATGAGGTTGATGCTTCTATTATTGAAAAAGAAATTGAAATTGCAAAAGACCAATTAAGAGCAGAAGGAAAACCTGAGGCTATGTTAGAAAACATTGCTAAAGGAAAAATAAAACGTTTCTTTAAAGACAATACTTTAGTTAATCAAGCATTCATTAAAGATAGTAAGCAAAGTGTTGCTGATTATGTAAAAACTATTGGAGATGTAAGCGTAACAGGATTTAAACGTGTTGCCTTAGGATAATATGTTTTTTCTTTACTAGAGTCTCTCTAGCATACAAAAGATACAACCCATAAACCTCGTTAGTGACTGATTTAATTTCAGAATACTAACGAGGTTTTTTCATACATACAAGCATTCTAGAAAAGAAAAAAAATGCGTAATTTTGTGTAACTTTCAAAATATGCAATACAAAAGAGTACTTTTAAAACTAAGTGGTGAAGCACTTATGGGGGATAGACAATATGGTATTGATCCTAATCGCCTTAAAGAATACGCAAAAGAAATTAAAGAAGTAACTAATAAAGGCATTGAACTGGCTATTGTTATTGGTGGTGGAAATATCTTCAGAGGTGTTGCGGGAGCTAGTAATGGAATGGATCGTGTTCAAGGAGATCACATGGGGATGCTAGCGACCTGTATTAATGGACTAGCTCTGCAAAGCGCATTGGAAGACGAAGGAGTATATACTAGATTACAAACGGCTATTCAAATAAAAGAAATTGCAGAGCCTTACATTAAAAGAAAGGCTATTAGACATTTAGAAAAAGGAAGAGTAGTGATTTTTGGTGCTGGAACTGGTAACCCATATTTTACAACTGATACTGCAGCTGTTCTTAGAGCTATCGAAATAAACGCTGATGCAATTTTAAAAGGAACTCGCGTAGATGGTATCTACAATACAGATCCAGAAAAAGATACATCTGCTGTAAAGTTTAATACCATAACTTTCAAAGATGTAATAAGTAAAGGCTTAAAAGTAATGGATATGACTGCATTTACATTAAGTGAAGAAAACAAACTCCCTATCATAGTATTTGACATGAACACAAATGGAAATCTTCTAAAATTAATTTCAGGAGAACAAATTGGTACCATCGTCAATCACTAAAACAACCATATAGAAATGAACGAAGAAATAGAATTTATCATAGATTCTGCAAAAGAACAAATGCAAGGAGCTATCGATTTTTTAATTAAAGAATTAAGAACTATCAGAGCTGGAAAAGCTTCTCCTTCTATGCTATCTAATATTATGGTAGATTATTATGGCTCTCAAACACCTTTAGGACAAGTTGCAAATGTAAATACTCCAGATGCCAGAACTATAAGTATTCAACCATGGGAGAAACAAATGTTAGCAGAAATTGAAAAGGCTATTATGAAAGCTAATATTGGTTTTAACCCAATGAATAATGGTGAAAATATTATTATTAACGTACCTCCTTTAACAGAGGAACGAAGAAGAGGCCTAGCTAAACAAGCTAAAGGAGAGGCAGAGCATTCGAAAGTTGGTATAAGAAATGCCAGAAAAGAAGCTAATAACGAAATTAAAAAACTAGATATCTCTGATGACTTAAAAAAAAATATAGAGGTAGATATTCAGCAACTTACAGATGATTTTGTGAAAAAGACTGAGGAGCTTTTAGCTATGAAAGAAAAAGAAATTATGACTGTTTAAAATTAATTTTAAGCAAGTGCATACATAATTATGGAATTACACCTTCAATTTAATCTAACATAGCAATGAACTTCTGGACAAGAGTATCAAGGATTATCTTAAAAAACAGATACTTAATACTCATTTTAATTGCTATTATTACTACTCTCTTAGTTTTTCAAATGAAAAACATGAGGTTTTCTTATACAGAAGCAAACCTATTACCTGAAAATCACGAAGTAAACATACAGTACAATAAATTTCTTGAAATTTTTGGCGAGGAAGGAAATTTAGTCTTGCTTGCAGTAAAAGATTCTTCTGTTTTTACAACTGATAAATTTAATGCCTGGAACTCACTTGCAAAATCTTTTGATTCTTTGCCTGAGGTAGAATTTACATTGTCTATAGCCGATGTGAAAAAATTAAAAAAAGACACAAAAAACAGAAAGTTTGTTTTAGAGTCTATATATGAAAAAAAAATCACCTCCCAAGAAAAAGTAAATTCAATTAAGAAGGAGCTATTTGAAAAGCTTCCATTTTATGATAACCTCTTATACAATAAAAAAACTGGAACCATACAAACGGCTATTTATATAGATAAGAAAATTGTAAATACTCCTGTCAGAAAAGCCTTTGTATTTGATAAATTAATACCCATTATTAATCGATTTGAAAAAGAAAACAACTTAGATGTTCGTGTTTCTGGAATGCCGTATATAAGAACAATAAATGCTCAAAATATTATTGATGAAATACAATTATTTGTACTAGGAGCACTTCTTATAACAGGAATTATTTTCTTTTTCTTTTTTCGCTCTTACAGAGCAACATTTATTACGCTTTTGGTTGTAACTATTGGTGTTACATGGGCCTTTGGTTTTATTGGATTATTTGGATATGAAATTACTGTTTTAACAGCATTAATACCACCATTAATTATTGTTATTGGAGTACCAAATGCTGTGTTTTTAATCAATAAATACCAACAAGAAATAAAATCACACGGACAACAAGCAAAAGCATTACAACGTGTAATTTCTAAAATTGGTAATGCCACATTAATGACTAATATCACTACCGCATCTGGTTTTGCTACTTTTGTTTTTGTGAAAAGTCAACTCTTAAGAGAGTTTGGTATTCTTGCTTCAATAAATATCTTAAGCATCTTTGTCTTAGCTCTTCTAATTATCCCTATTATTTATAGTTTCATGGAGCCACCTAAAAAGAAACATTTAAATCATTTAGAAAGAAGATGGATGGAAAATGTGGTGGATTGGATGGAAAAAATGGTAAGAGAACAAAGAATAGCTGTTTACATAACAACCGTAGTTATTATAATTCTTGGAATTATTGGTTTATACCAAATTCGTGTTTCAGGAAGTCTCATAGAAGATATGCCAAAAACAAAAGCCTTCTTTAAAGACATCAAATTTTTTGAAAATGAGTTTGGAGGAATCATGCCTTTAGAGATTTTAGTTGACACAAAAAAAGAGAAAGGTGTTATGAAGCTATCTACGCTAAAAAGGATGGATAAAATTAATGAAGTAATAGAATCTTTTCCAGAATTATCTAAACCTGTTTCTATTGTTAACCTCGTCAAATACTCTAAACAAGCATACTATAAAGGGAAACCTAAATACTATCAACTCCCTACATCACAAGAGCAAAATTACATCTTTGAATACACTAAAAACTCTGACGGAAATTCCGATATGTTAAATAATTTTGTTGATTCTACTGGGCAATTTGCTCGTATTACTACGTTTATGAAGGACATTGGCACAGACAAAATGAATGTGATACAGGAACGGTTAAGACAGATAGTAGAAAAGGAATTTCCTTCCGAACGTTATAATGTTTCTTTTACAGGAAAAGCATTGGTATTCTTAAAAGGAACCAATTATTTAATTGGGAATCTTGTTTTTTCATTATCCTTAGCAATTCTTCTAATTGCTTTGTTTATGGCCTGGATGTTTAGATCTTTTAGAATGATATTAATTTCTATCATTCCAAATATGCTGCCATTATTAATTACTGCCGGTTTAATGGGATTCTTTGGGATTCCAATAAAACCCTCTACTATTCTAGTATTTAGTATTGCTTTTGGTATATCAGTAGACGATACCATTCATTTTTTAGCAAAATATAGACAGGAATTAATTGCTAATAATTGGAAAATTAGAAAGTCTGTATATGCGGCTCTAAGAGAGACAGGAGTTAGTATGTTTTATACTTCCATAGTGCTTTTCTTTGGATTTTTAGTGTTTACTGTATCTAGTTTTGGAGGAACAATTGCTTTAGGAGGATTAGTTTCTATTACCCTTCTACTTGCAATGGTTTCTAACCTATTACTACTACCTTCCTTATTACTAACTTTTGAAGATAAAATTGCCAACAAAGAAGTTTTGAAAGAGCCTTCTATAAAAATTATTCCTCAGGAAGAAAAATAGAACCTTAAATAAACTAGTAGGATTACTAATGTATTCATTGGTGAATGTTTTTCAAAAAAGTATATTTGCTTTTTTGTATTTAGGATAACATAAAATTAGTGTGAATAATGAAAACAAGTAGTGTCGCCGAATTATTACAATCAGATATAACTTTACAAGAAGTTACATTAAAAGGATGGGTAAGAACATTTAGAAGCAATCGATTTATTGCTCTAAATGATGGTTCTACAATTCATAACATTCAATGTGTTGTTGATTTTGAAAAAACAAAAGAAGAGACCTTAAAAAGAATTACAACTGGAGCTTCAGTTTGTATTACTGGCACGCTAGTAGAGAGTCTAGGAAAAGGACAAACTGTAGAAATACAAGTTTCTACATTACAGATATTAGGAGATTCAAACCCAGATGAATATCCAATTCAACCTAAAAAACATAGTCTTGAATTTTTAAGAGAACAGGCCCATTTAAGAGTTCGTACAAATACGTTTAGTGCGGTTATGAGAGTTCGTTCTAAATTATCTTTTGCTGTTCACAAGTATTTTCAAGAAAATGGTTTCAACTATGTTAATACACCTATTATTACAGGGTCAGATGCAGAAGGTGCTGGAGAAATGTTTGGTGTTTCAAATTTTGAAACAAACAAAGCACCTCTAAATGAAGATGGAAGTATCGATTACAAACAAGACTTTTTTGGGAAAGAAACTAACCTAACTGTTTCTGGACAACTTGAGGCAGAAACCTATGCAATGGCATTAGGTAAAGTGTATACTTTTGGACCTACTTTTAGAGCTGAGAACTCGAACACAACTCGTCATTTAGCGGAGTTTTGGATGATTGAGCCAGAGGTAGCGTTTATGGACTTAGATGGTAATATGGATTTATCTGAAGACTTTATTAAATCTATACTAAGATATGTTTTAGAGCATTGTAAAGACGATTTAGCATTTTTAGATAAGCGATTTGCAGATGAAGAAAAAACAAAACCACAATTGCA
This sequence comes from Flavobacterium sp., assembly GCA_015665265.1. Lineage (GTDB taxonomy): Bacteria > Bacteroidota > Bacteroidia > Flavobacteriales > Flavobacteriaceae > Polaribacter. The sequence continues at coordinate 462 of JADFAM010000073.1, read as the reverse complement.
GAGAAGTGAAATGACATTGCTAGAAAAATTAAATTTTGTTGTAGAGAATAACTTTAAAAGGGTAAGTTATACAGAAGCAATTGATATTTTACGAAACTGCAAACCTAACAAGAAGAAAAAATTTCAATTTCCAATACATGAATGGGGAGCAGATTTACAATCTGAACACGAACGTTTTTTAGTAGAAAAATATTTTAAATGTCCAGTAATTTTATTTGATTATCCAGCTAATATAAAAGCATTTTATATGCGTTTAAATGAGGATGGAAAAACAGTAAGAGCTATGGACGTTTTGTTTCCTGGAATTGGTGAAATTGTTGGAGGAGCTCAACGTGAGGAACGCTTAGACGTGTTAAAAGAAAAAATGGCTGCTCTAGATATAGACGAAAAAGAATTATGGTGGTATTTAGACACCAGAAAATTTGGAACTGCTGTTCATTCTGGTTTTGGATTAGGATTTGA
>JADFAM010000096.1 GCA_015665265.1 Flavobacterium sp. | reverse complement strand
TAGCTTATTTTGATGCATCACATGCAAAAGACGTAGAGAAAAATATATTGACAGATTTTACTTTCCATCATGATGGTAATCTAAGTATTACAACATCTAGTCCCGTAAATAAATATCTACAAAGAATTCAGTTTACTCAGTTTGATTTTGTATTTATCAACGGCAATCATTACCCGGGAGAAAAACAAATTGTATTGCTTGATCCAGAAAAAGAAGCTTCCATTAAGAAGCGAATTGATCAAATTTCTGAGATTCAGTTTTTTGTAAAACTTACTCAAGAGATTGAACCATTTCAATGTTTAAAAGACACATTTCCTAATTGGAGAGAAATACCTTGTTACCATATTAATGATGTTGAAAAAATCATCCATCATATTTCTCAAATTATTTCAGAAACCATTCCAACTAGTAAAGGATTGGTTCTTACAGGAGGAAAAAGTACTCGAATGGGGAAAGATAAATCGGAATTGAATTATCATGGAAAACCACAAAAAGAATTTATTAAGAAGTTGCTTGAACAAGAGGGGCTTAAAACCTATTATTCTGTTCAAACAAACAACAATAAAGATGATGAAATTCATGATGTATTTCTGAATTTAGGACCATTTGGAGGAATTTGTTCGGCATTTCAAAAAGACCCCAACTCAGCTTGGTTAGTTTTGGCAACAGATTTACCATTTGTAGATAAAAATTTAGTTAAGTTATTATTAGAAAAAAGAAACCCAGCTAAAGTTGCTACTGCTGTCATAGGAAAAGGAAAACAATTTCCTGAGCCTTTGATAACAATATACGAACCAAAATCGTATTCAATATTATTACAATATTTAGCACAAGGGTACTCTTGCCCGCGTAAAATGCTTATTAATTCTGATGTTGAAATTGTAGAAGTAGAAGATAATTTGATACGAAACATCAATACACCAGAAGAATATAATGCCGCAATAAAAGAATTAAATTAAAAATGTCACCTATTAGTACATCAGATTTATTTAAACGCCAAATCACTTTATCAGAAATTGGTGAAGCTGGGCAGCAAAAACTTCAAGAGGCAAAAGTCTTGGTAGTTGGATGTGGTGGTTTAGGAAGCCCAATTGCTGTCTATTTAGGGGCTAGCGGAATTGGAAAACTACATTTAATAGATTTTGACACGGTAGACATTACCAATTTACACAGGCAAGTTTTTTATTCTTTAGATGATGTTGGATTTTCAAAATCAGAATGTCTAGCAAATTTCATTTCACAAAGAGCCCCTTTTACAAAAGTTAGTTTTTCTAAGGAAGCTATTACCAAAGAAAATGTAATTGAATTAATTTCTGAATATGATGTTATTGTAGATGGAACCGATAGTTTACCTACAAAGTATTTACTAAATGATGCTTGTGTTATTCATGAGAAACCACTAGTATATGGTTCTTTATATAAGTTTGATGGCTATGTAAGTACCTTTAACTTGAGACAAGGGGATGGTAGTTTTTCAGCCAATTTACGCGATGCATTTCCAGACATGAATACAGATGTTGCTAATTGTGAAGAAGCAGGAACATTAAATGCAATTGTTGGTATGATAGCAACCGCTCAAGTGAATGAAGTTTTAAAAATCATAACAGAAGTAGGAAAACCTTTAACAAATGAGTTGTTAATCTATAATGTGCTTCATAATACGCAATTAAAGATGAAACTATTCTCCAATATATTAAAAGATAAAATGGTATCATTATTTAATACCCAAAATTATTTTGATGCCGCTTGTGGAACTCAAAATCCAGATTGGCAAATTTCTCCAAAAGAGTTGAAAAATAAAATTGGAGATTCAAATCTTGAATTAATTGCTGTTTTACCCAATTTAAAATTACCATTTAAAGTACATCAAACCATACCAATTCAAGAATTTGATGCAAGTACTATAGAAGTTGATAAAGATAAATTATATGTTATAGTTTGTCAAAGAGGGTTTAATAGTTATAAAGCTACAGAAAAACTAAAAGAAAAATACCCAACCTTACAAGTATTTAATTTAACCGGAGGAATAAGTAGTTATTGATAGATGATATAAAATTAAGGGTGTGCATTTACCCAAACTTCTCCATCAGAAAAATGTTCTTTTTTCCAAATAGGAACCGTTTCTTTTAAAGTATCAATTGCAAATTCACAGGCTTTAAATGCCGCTTTTCTATGTGGAGCAGAAACTACAATAATTACCGGAATATCCCCAATTTGAAGCTTTCCTTCTGCATGATGAATAGCTATTTTTTTAATATCAAACTTTTCTAATGCTAGATTAGCAATCTTCTGCATTTCTTTAACTGCCATAGCCTCATATGAAGAAAAATCTAATTGGGTTACAGCTTTATTTTGAGTGCTATTTCTTACAGTTCCTATAAATGCAGAAACCCCGCCACAAGAATCATCTTCAACAAATGAATAGCACTCGTCTAAGTTTAATTTATTAGAAGTAATTTTAATAGAAGTATTGCTCATATATATACAAAAATAGGAAATCTTGAACGTATCTTTGCAAGAATAATTTTTGATATTATTAGCTATGAAAATGTTTTTTAGAGTTGTTAGTTTTTTAGAGGGAACCTCGTATTTATTATTGCTCTTTGTAGCCGTCCCTATCAAGTATTGGATGGATGACCCTCAATATGTAAAATTATTAGGGATGCCTCATGGATTATTATTTGTCACTTATTTAGTGATTACTTTTTTAATAAAACCTGAGTTGAAATGGAATAATAAAACCCTTGGTGTAGTGATGTTAGCATCTGTTATCCCTTTTGGCACTTTTTATGTAGATAAAAAATATTTAAGAAATTAGCCTCCACTTACAGGGGGTATAATTGCAACAACATCATTTTCTTTTAGCAACGTTTCATTGGTAGCATAATTTTCATTTACAGCAATTGCATAGGAATTGATTTGTGATAATCTAGGATATTGTCTCTGTAATTGTTCTTTGAAATGCAGAACAGATGAATTTTGTGAGAGAGAAAAAGAGATGTTTTTTTCTCCAACTAAATCGGACGATATTCCAAAAAAAAGTACTTCTAACACCATTCCTCAAATATAAAGGATATTTTAGTTAGAAAGAGATTCCAAATAAAAAACCATCCCCTTTTTTACCATTAAAATTAGATCTTACATAATCTATTCGAAGGAACCTCCATTTTCCAATTCCAATATTATCTAAACCCAAAGAAAACTCAGAATATGGTTTTCTTCCTCCTGTAAATAACCCTTTAGCATTTGCAACAACATGAAAATTTAAAGTATTTAATAATGGAATATTTCTTAGTAAACGTCCTTTAAAATTATGTTCTAAATGTACTTCGGTATATTTGTCATTTGTGCTAAATTTATAGTAATTCAATAAACCAAAACCACTATTTCTATTTGAAGGAGCTAATTTTAGTTGATTACCGTTTGCATGTAAATAATCCATAAAAGCAATGTCTTTTTTTTCAAAGAAAATACCAGATCTAATGTTGTAATTGAATTCTCCTAAATTCCCCATTGAGATATTCTGACGAATATTACTTATCAGTACATCAGAATTATATTCACTCACATTAGAACCAAAATTTTTACGATATCTAATGCTTAAAGAAGGGTATCTAGAGTTGTCAAAATTAATTTTTCTGTTAGGGTACGATACATATTTTTGATCAAAAAAAATAGAAGTACCAATATTTAATGATGCTATGTTGTGAGTATTAAAAGGAGCTGTAAAATTTGTAGGGTCTATTGGATTATTAGACTGAAAAGGAATATCTCTTCCAAAAACAACAAAGTTTGAGGTATTAAATAGAGGTTTTCTGGATGCATATTCTAAAGAGCCAGAAATGTATAGCCCGTTTAATACCTCTTGAGAATAGGAAATTTTACTAAAGGATTTTTCATATATTTTTAAATAGTTTTCTTTTAGAAATAAAGAATAAATGGTGTTGTAAAATTTTGAAATAGGGTTCCTTTCATTAAATTGACTAATTTTCTTACCCACTGAGATAAACATTTTGGGTCTTAGAATGCTGTTCCATTTTTTAGTAAAATATAAAACAGGTCTTATTTTTTTTTCAGACATGCTATAATTCAAATTAGCACCAGCTTGAATCCATTTCCCAGTTTTATTTAAGCTTTTAAAGTAATTAATGGAGGTAGTTGTATTTCTACCCTGAACGGTATTGTAACTAATTGTTGTTAATGGAGAATTGATAGAAATAGACCAATTTTTGAAAGAATTTCTATAAATATAGCCAGTAAAAAGAGATGTAATTTTAATGGGATTATTTTTTTTATCTAAAGAATCTAAATATTTTTTTGATTTTCTTGTTTCCTTAATACTGTCTTTCAATAGATAATCATTTTTTTCTTCAGATGTTAGAGGAACTGGTCTAAGGTTTTCCCAGAATAAACCATCCTTTTCCGTAGCTCCCTTTGCAAACGATAATACTTCATTAGAAAAAGTTTCTTTTTTAAATTTTGGAGAGAAATTATAGTCTGAATAAGCTCCAGAAAATCGGCCATCTACATTAAATCCAAAAAGTCCAAATTTAAAATCTATTATTTGAGAAATTTTAATCCAAGCCTTATTGCTTTCAGAATAATTATAATCTTGTTTAAATTTTAATACCTCTATGATTGGAATTCCTACTTGCTCTCCAGAAGCTTTTAAATCTACTCCATATATTGCCCAATCTTCCTCTACAATGTAAATAAATCCAGTAAATACCCGATCCCTACTTCTTTTGGGATTTACTTTTATTTTATTTATTAATCGTCCGTTTTTTTCATAAAAAGACCCTTCTAATTCATAGCTGTAATATCTAAACGCATTATCAGAAATTGGAGACACTAAGTTATTTTCTGCAATTAAAACAGCATTACTGTAAAAATCAAAGTTTGCTTCTTCAGCCCTGTTAAAACTAATCCCATTATCAGAACCGCTTACTTTTGAGGCAATAATTTTTTCTTTAAATTCAGCTGGTTTTTTTTGAAAAGTAATTTCAGAAATAGTTTCAGACAAATAAATAATTCCAGTTCTTGTGGAGTCTAGTCCTCCACCTAAATCACCTAAACTTTGGCCTAATATTTTCTCAGGAGCATTCTTTACTTTGAATAATCCACGTGAATAAAAGTTTGAGGTGTATTCTTTGAATTTATCCGTATTAATGCTCTTATTATCAATTGCTTTTCTAATGATTTTATTTGCTGGATTTTCTCCGGTATTTATAGAAATTTCATCTAAAACTACTTTTTCATCATCCATAACAACGTTTAATTGAAAAGGGAAATCTGTAATTGAAACTATTTTTTTGATTGTTTTATATCCTAAAAATTGAAAAACGATTGTATAATCTCCAGGTGTTTTTATATTTAGTTCATAGTTACCTGCGTCATTAGAAGTGGTTCCCGTAATAGTTTTATCTAAATAAATACTTACAAAAGAGATTGGGTTTTTATCAGAATCTGTGACTTTTCCTTTTATCTGACTAAAAGAGAAAAAGCTGTGCAATAAAAGAACTATTAGAGTGATTTTTTTCATAAAAGATCTGTTAGTTTGGTCAAAGCAAACATATATGATGCCAAAGTATTAGAGTGTATAAATTTTGTTAAGCAATTTACAATAAAGTCTTAAATTTCTATGAAGTTCTTTATATGATAAAGTCTATATTTGTATAGTATCAAATAAACAAAGATTAGATGAGCGATTCTAGAAAAAGGCATGAAGCTTTGCTATACCACGCGAAGCCTAAACCAGGAAAAATAGAAGTAATACCAACAAAAAAATATGCCACTCAACATGATTTAGCTTTGGCATATTCTCCAGGAGTTGCAGAGCCATGTCTAGAAATTTCAAAAGACCAAAAAAATGCGTATAAATATACAGCTAAAGGAAATTTAGTTGCTGTAATAACCAATGGAACAGCTGTTTTAGGATTAGGTGATATAGGACCTTTAGCTTCTAAGCCAGTTATGGAGGGGAAAGGATTACTTTTTAAAATATTTGCTGATATTGATGTTTTTGATATAGAAATAGATGCCACAGATGTAGATAAATTTGTAGAAACAGTCAAAGCGATTGCTCCTACATTTGGAGGGATTAATTTAGAAGACATAAAGGCCCCAGAAGCTTTCGAAATAGAGAGAAGGCTTAAAGAAGAATTAAATATACCTGTGATGCATGATGATCAACACGGGACGGCAATTATTTCTGCAGCGGCTTTGAAAAATGCTTTAGAAATAATTGAGAAAGATATCTCTAAAGTTCAAATAGTTGTTAATGGTGCAGGTGCTGCAGCTATTTCATGTACGCTTTTATACTTAAGATTAGGAGCAAAGATTGAAAATATTGTTATGTGTGATAGCAAAGGTGTTATCAGAAAAGATAGAGACAATTTAACCCCTCAGAAAAAGAAATTTGCCACTAATAAGGATGTAAATACGCTTGAGGAAGCCATGCAAAATGCTGATGTTTTTATAGGGTTGTCAAAAGGAGATGTGGTAACACCAGAAATGCTTCTTTCAATGACAAAAGATCCAATAGTATTTGCCATGGCAAATCCAGTACCAGAGATTTCTTATGATGTAGCATGTGCCACAAGAGACGATATTATTATGGCCACAGGAAGATCAGACCATCCAAATCAAGTTAATAATGTATTAGGATTTCCTTTTATATTTCGTGGAGCTTTAGATGTTAGAGCTACTAAAATAAATGAAGAAATGAAAATGGCGGCTGTTCATGCTCTTGCAGATCTAGCAAAGCAATCGGTTCCAGAACAAGTAAACATTGTTTATGATGAAGTAAGCCTGTCTTTTGGGAAAGAATATATTATTCCAAAACCATTTGATCCTAGATTAATTTATGAAATTCCACCGGCTATTGCTAAAGCAGCTATTAAATCTGGAGTTGCCTTAGAACCTATAGAAGATTGGGGTAAATATAGAGGCCAACTGATGGATAGATCTGGTGTTGGGAGTAAAGAAATTAGACTATTACACAATAGAGCAAAAAGAAATCCAAAAAGTATTGTATTTGCAGAGGCAGATCACTTAGATGTTTTAAAGGCTGCTCAAAGGGTTTATGAGGAGAAGTTGGGGTATCCAATATTATTGGGTAGAAAAGATATAATTCTGGAGCTTAAAGAGGAACTAGGTTTTACAGCTGAAGTTCCAATTTATGATCCAAAAACAGATGAAGAAGCAGAAAGAAGAGCTTATTTTGCCGTTAAATATTGGGAAACAAGACAACGAAAAGGGATTAGTTTACATCAGGCAAAAAAATTAATGCGAGAGCGAAATTATTTTGCAGCTATGATGGTAAATGAAGGTGAAGCAGACTCTTTAATAACCGGCTATTCTAGACCTTACCCTACTGTTGTTAAACCAATGATAGAGTTAATTGGGAAAGCAAAAGGGGTAACAAGAATAGCTGCTACTAATTTAATGCTAACAAATCAGGGCCCAATTTTTTTAGCAGATACTACCATAAATATCAATCCTTCTGCAAAAGACTTGGCTAAAATTTCCCAAATGACTTATAAGATTGCAAAAATGTTTGGAATGAAGCCAAATATTGCCATGTTATCTTTTTCTAATTTTGGATCATCAAATTCTGAAAGCTCAAAAAAAATTCAGGATGCTGTTTCTTATATCCACAGGCATTTCCCTAATGTTAATATAGATGGAGAGCTACAGGCAGATTTTGCATTAAATCCAGAAATGTTAGCTAAAGAATTTCCTTTCTCTAAATTAAATGGTAAAAAAGTTAATGTTTTAATTTTTCCTAACTTAGAATCTGCTAACATTACATACAAGCTATTAAAACAAATAGACGGATCTGAATCTGTTGGACCTATAATTTTAGGGTTTAAAAAGCCGGCACACATAATCCAGTTAGGAGCTAGTGTTGATGAAATGGTTAATATGTCAGCTGTAGCAGTTGTAGATGCTCAGCAAAAACAACGAAAGGAATAAACTCCTTCATTGTAAAAAGATAAAGAAAAAATGATTACACAAATAAGAGGAAAATTAGTAGAAAAGAACCCCACGTATGCTGTGATAGATTGTGCTGGAGTTGGGTATTTATTACACATTTCATTACAGACTTTTTCAGCACTTCCAGACAATGAAAATGTTCAATTATTTGCTCATCTCTCAGTTAGAGAGGACGCTCATACTCTCTATGGTTTTTTTAGTAAAACGGAAAGAGAAGTTTTTAAATTATTGATATCTGTTTCTGGAGTTGGACCAAGTATAGCAAGAACAATGCTTTCATCTATGAGTTCAGAAGAGGTGCAAAATGCAATAGCTTCTGAAAATGTTCAATTAATTCAATCAGTAAAAGGGATTGGAGCAAAGACAGCTCAAAGAGTTATTGTAGATCTTAAAGATAAAATTCTAAAAACGTTTGATATTGACGAAATTTCACTAAAAACAAACAATACTAACAAAGAAGAAGCGTTATCTGCATTAGAAGTTTTAGGGTTTAACAGAAAGCAGTCTGAAAAAGTAATTACTGCAATTCTTAAAGATTCTCCAAATGAAACAGTAGAACTGTTAATTAAAAAAGCACTTAAGAATTTATAGTCAATTGAATTTCTTTCATAAATACATTATATGGATTTTATTTTTTGCTGGTTTTGCGAATGTTACATTAGCACAAACAAATTCAAAAAGTAATGACTCTATTGCTGTAAAAAAAGACTCTCTTGGATTAACATATAACTTCAAACACTCTCAAACGGGGAACATGTTACTAAATTATCCTTCAAAAATTGAAGTGATATTTGATAAGGTTCTTAACAAATATATTTTTGTAGAAAAAGTAGGTGATTATTACATAAAAACACCTATTTACATGTCGCCAGAAGAATACGAAAAATATCGATTACGCAGAGACATGCTGGATTACTTTAAAAGTAAAGTAGCTGCTGAAAAAAGTAAAAATTCTTCTGATAAAAAAAACTTACTCCCCACATATTACGTCAATTCAAAATTTTTCGAAACTATTTTTGGGAGTAATGAAATAAAAATTACTCCAACAGGGAACATTAATCTAAAACTTGGTTTTATATATCAAAATACAGAAAACCCACAATTATCAGAACAAAATAGAAGTAGTTTTACTTTTGATTTTGACCAGCAGATAAATGCCGGAATTCAAGCTCAAGTTGGTAATCGATTAAAGTTTACCGCGCAATATGATACTCAATCTACTTTTGATTTTCAAAACATAATTAAAGTTGAGTTCATTCCTCCATCACTATCTGATGTTAAATATGGAGAAGATGGTATTATACAAGGAATAGAGGCTGGTAATATTTCTATGCCAATAAAAAATTCACTAATTAATGGCGCACAAAGTCTATTTGGATTAAAAACGAAGCTTCAATTTGGGAAAACAAACATTACAGCAGTTTTTTCTCAACAGAATTCTGAGAGCACTACTGTAACTGCAGAAGGTGGTGCTTCTATTCAAGAATTTGAGTTAAGAGCTACAGATTATGATAATGATAGGCACTTTTTTCTATCACAATATTTTAGGGAAAATTATTCAAAATCTTTACAAAATTACCCTCTTATAAGCAGTCCAATTAATATTACAAGAATTGAACTTTGGATTACCAATAGAAATGCTTCTGTAGAAGATTTTAGAAGCATTGTTGCTTTGGCTGATATTGCAGAGCCTAATTCTGAAAATTTTGTAAGTACAGATGGTCTTGTAATTCCATCACCAACAGCTCCTACTGTTAATGGTGTTACTCTTCCATCAAATGAATCAAACAATATTTCTGAGGCATTGATAGGACCTCAGATAAGAGACATAGCAACAGTTGATAATTATTTATCTGGCACTTATGGGATGAGTCAAGGTTCTGATTATAGTTTGTTGCAAAACGCAAGAAAATTACAGACGAATGAGTATACATTAAATTCTCAATTAGGATTTGTTTCATTAAATAGAAGATTAAATGATGGTGAAGTTTTAGCTGTTTCTTACGAGTATACTGTTGTAGGAGCATCAAACGGAAAAACATCTTTCAAGGTTGGAGAATTTTCAAATGATGGGATTTCTTCGCCAGAAAATCTAGCTGTAAAATTATTGAGAAGTGAAATTTTAACCACAAAAAGAACGATAGCTGGGGTAGAGGAAGCATTTCCAACATGGAAACTAATGATGAAAAATATTTATGCTCTTGGAGCATCGCCGTTAACACCAGATGGTTTCCGTTTTGAGATTCAATATAGAGATGATCAAACAGGAGTTTCTTCTAACACGCTTCAAAATGCACAAAGTACAGATATAGCTACTAAGCCACTTTTACAAGTATTTAATTTAGATCGTCTAGATCAAACTCAATATCAAACCCCAGACGGTTACTTTGATTATGTAGAAGGAATAACAATTAATTCTCAAAATGGATATGTTATTTTTCCTGAAGCGGAGCCTTTTGGAGAAGACCTAGAATCATCTTTAGACGTCCCATCAGATGTTGATTTATACGTCTTTGATGAGTTATATTTAGACACGAAAATTAATGTAAAAAACAACAATCAGAATAAAGATAAATTCCTATTAAAAGGCTATTTTAAATCTGAGGATAGTGGAGGAATACCACTAAACGCCTATAATGTTCCTAGAGGATCAGTAACAGTCACGGCAGGAGGAAGACAATTAGTTGAAGGGATTGATTATGTTGTTGATTACTTAGCTGGGCGCGTTCAAATATTAGACCCAGGACTTCAATCATCAGGGATCCCAATTAATGTTTCAACTGAAAACAATGCTGTTTTTAATCAGCAGAGAAAAACATTTATGGGAGTTGATGTTGAACATAATTTTAACGAAAATTTTATATTAGGAGCAACCATTTTGAACGTTAATGAAAGACCTTTAACTCCAAAAGTAAATTTTGGAGGTGAGCCAATTAACAATACAATGCTTGGAATGAACATAGACTTCTCTACAGAGATGCCTTTATTTACCAAGCTAGCCAATAAATTGCCCTTTGTAGATACAGATGTCCCCTCAAATTTATCAGTAAGAGCCGATATGGCCTATCTGATACCGGGCTCTCCAAAAGGAATAGATGTTGTTGGCTCTGCAACTTCCTATATAGACGATTTTGAAGCTTCTCAAATTCCAATAAGTTTATTAACTCCATTACAATGGTATACAGCAAGTACACCAGACACTCCTACTTTTCCAGAATTTAATGGGAACTTAAGTAATGATAAAAGATATAATTATAAGAGGGCAAGGATAGCATGGTATACCATAGATCCAATTTTTTATGGAGCAGGAGACACTCCGGGGAATATAGATGCTGATGCCCTTTCTAGATCAGAGACTAGGCAAATTAATTATGATGAATTATTTCCAAATCAAGAATTGGACGTTACTCAACAGTCTTTAATAAGAACACTAGATTTAGCATATTTTCCAAGTGAAAGAGGTCCTTATAATTTTGAACAGCCTGCAGATATTTCGAATCCATCAAGATTAGAAAATCCAGAAGATCGTTGGGCAGGAATTATGCGCCCTTTAACAACTAATAATTTTGAACAAGCCAATGTAGAGTATATTCAGTTTTGGGTAATGGATCCCTATACAAATTATTCAATTACCAATTCAGAAGGTTTACCATCAGGAATAAATCCACAAGATCTTCAAAATCAAGTAGGAGATTTATACATCAATTTAGGAAATATCTCTGAAGATATTCTTAAAGATAATAGGAAAATGTATGAAAATGGATTGCCAGAGGATGAGCTGTCAACAAATACAACAGAGACTATTTGGGGAAAAGTTCCAACAAATCCATCTATAATATATGCCTTTAATGAAGAGGATAATTCAAGAATTATACAAGACGTAGGATTGGATGGGCTAACTGATACAGAGGAAAGAGAGAAATATCCCGAATTAGCAAGTTTAGATGATCCGGCATCTGATAATTTTAAGTATTACAGAGGAGGTGATTTAGATGATTTAGACGCTTCGATAATCTCTAGATATAAACTTTTTAATAATACTCAAGGGAATTCACCAACACTAAATCAATCTCCAGAATCTTATCCAACATCTTCTTCTACTTACCCTGACGTTGAAGATATCAATAAGGATCAAACAATGAATACAGTTGAGAGTTATTTTGAATACAAAGTTTCTCTAAATAGTTCTGATCTAATAGTTGGGCAAAATTACATAGTGGATCAAAAAGACACTCAAGTTACATTAGATAACGGTGAGTCTCAAACAGCAAAATGGTATCAATTTAGAATTCCTGTAAGAAGTGGAACTCCAATAAATAATATATCTGACTTTAATAGCATTCGATTTATTAGAATGTTTATGACCAATTTTAAAATGCCCGTAGTTCTTCGTTTTGGAGAATTAGATTTGGTAAGAGGAGACTGGAGAAGATATACAAGAACTCTTGATCCTGCTATTACACCAGATCAGCCGCTAGAACAAGAGGAGTTAAATGACTTTGAAGTAGGGGTTGTTAATATTGAGCAAAATGAGGGTAGGTATGTTTTGCCTCCAGGAATAGAAAGGGAACGATTACAAGGGAGTACAACCGTTCAACAACAGAACGAACAATCAGTAACATTAAAAGTCAACAACCTTCCTCAAAACAAGATAAGAGCGATATACAAAAATATAAGTGTTGACCTTCGAAGATATAAAGAGTTAAAGATGTTTATTCATGCAGAATCAACAATTATTAATGGTGTTGATGATGATGATTTAACTGCCATAGTAAGATTAGGTACAGACTTAAATGACAACTTCTATCAACTAGAAATTCCTTTAAAAATATCTACATATGGTAGTTTAGCTCCCTTAGATGTGTGGCCAGAGGCCAACAATCTAGACGCTATGTTAGAACAACTGGGTAAAATTAAATTAGCTAGAGATGTAGCTAATGCACCAATAAATGAATTATTTACATCAACCAATATCGATTTTGGAGACTTAGTCTTGAGAGTGAAAGGAAATCCAACCTTAGCTCAAATTAGAACTATTATGTTGGGTGTTAGGAACAATAACCCTTTAGAAAAAAGTGCAGAAATTTGGTTTAATGAATTGCGTTCAGCTGGTTTTGATAATGATGGAGGTTGGGCTGCAGTTGTTAATGCAGACGCAAATTTTGCAGATGTTGCCACGCTTTCAATGACAGGAAGAATGCAAACCGTTGGTTTTGGAAATGTAGAGGATAGGGTAAGCCAACGATCTTTAAATGAAACTAAAGAATATGATATTTCTACAAGTATTAATATAGGGAAAATGATGCCTAAGAAATGGGGAATCGAATTACCAATGAATTACAGTGTAGGTGAACAATTTATTGACCCAAAATTTGATCCTCAATATCAAGATATACAACTAGCAGATGTTGAAGCAGCTAATTTACCGTCCAATATTCCAAGAGGTACAGATGTTTCAAGAAATTATACAAAAAGATCAAGCATAAGCTTCATAAATGTTAGAAAAAATAGAAATCCAGCATCATCAAAAAAACCCAAATTTTATGATGTAGAAAACGTATCTCTATCCTATTCTTTTAACGAAGAATCTCATAGAGATTACAATATAGAAGGAGCATTGAATCAAAAAGTAATGGCAGCAGCCTCTTACAACTTTACTTTTAAACCAAAGTTTTATGAGCCTTTTAAGAAAAAAGAATTGTTTAAGAGTAAATATTTACAACTCATAAGAGACATAAATTTTAATCCAGTACCTTCTAGTCTTGCCATTAATTCAAGGATAAACAGAAATTTTAATGAACAACGCTCAAGAAATTTAGTTGAAGGATTAAGTGCTCAACCAACCTTAAAACAAAGAAGGTTTTTATTTGATTGGGACTATGCTGTTGCATTTAATTTTACAAAATCTTTGGCAGTTAACTTTAATGCAACAAACAGTTTCATTTATGATGCTTTTGGAAGTGGAGTCGACCTAGAAATTTTCAATAACTTTTTTAATATAGGTAGACCAACTCAATACAATCAAAAATTAAACACCACATATAAACTTCCTATTAATAAAATACCTTATTTAGGGTTTATGAGTGTAGATTATGCATATACAGCAGATTTTGACTGGAGAGCAACCTCACAAGACGCTTCAATTATAGAGAGAGTTGGAAATTTAATTCAAAATGCAAATACACATAATGTAACCGGGTCATTAAATTTTGCTAAATTATATAAAGACACAAAATTTGAGAATTTGTTTTTAAAGAAAAAAAATAGAAAAAAATCTAGTTCAAACTCGTTAGACAAATCAACAACAAATAAACAAGTTTCTACCCGAAAAAGAAAGAAAGAACCTTTTGTAAGAAAAGTTATCAAAGGATTTTATGATGTAATTACATCCGTAAAAACAGGAAAAATAAGCTACTCAGAAAATAATGGACAGTTGTTACCTGGATATGAGCCAGAGGTTGGCTTTTTGGGAAGAAATAATTTTGGAGGTGGTCTAGCACCTTCTTTAGGTTTTGTTTTTGGGAGTCAAGTAGACATTAGAAATGCCGCTCTGGTAAATGGTTGGTTGGTAGCTCCAAGATTGGATGGAGAAGATTATTATGACAAGACATATACTAGAACACATTTTGATAAATTAGACTATAATTTTTCTCTGAAACCGGCAAAAGATTTAAATATTGAAATCACCGGGAATAAAATTAATACGAGAAGTTTAGCACAGCAATTAGATATAAGATTTGATTCCACTGATCCGGGAGGGAATGGATTTATAGATGAAAGTATTCCCGCTTTTATTACAGGAAACTTTAGTACTAGCTATTCTATGTTTTCAACAGCTTTTAAAAACGGAGATCAATTATTTAACCAATTAAGGACCAACAGAATTGCTATCTCAAGAAGATTAGGAGAACAGGCTGGAATTGATGTTGATGATCCAGCAAATATTAACCCACTAGACGGAACAGTTGTTGGTTTTGGCACAAGTAGTCAAGATGTTTTATTACCCTCCTTCTTGGCAGCCTATTCTGGCAAAAATGCCAGTAAAGTAAAGCTGGGAATATTTAGAGATATTCCTATACCTGCATGGAATTTAAAATATACAGGTTTTATGAAATATAAATGGTTTAAGGAGAATTTTAGTAGTTTCAGTTTAACTCACGGATATAAATCATCTTACACTGTTTCTAGCTTTACAAATAACTTGCAGTTTGATGATAATAATCCAACTATTACCAATGCAGCAGGAGATTTTGAATCTAGAACACTAGTTTCGTCTGCTACATTAGTAGACGAATTTTCACCTCTTGTTCGAGTAGATATGAAAATGAAAAACTCATTTTCTATGAGAGGAGAACTAAAGAGAGATAGAACGTTAACCATGAATTTTAATAATAGTACACTAACAGATATTAAAGGGACGGAATATATTTTTGGTTTTGGATATGTTTTCAAGGATGTTAAAATGAAAACTTCTTTTACGGGAACAAAACAAACATTAAAAGGAGATATTAATCTAAGAGCTGATGTATCATTAAGAGATAATTTAACATTAATAAGATCAGTAAATTCAGATAATGACCAAATAAGTGGTGGACAAAAATTATTTTCAATAAAATTTACTGCAGATTATAGATTAAATAGTAATTTAACTGCGTCGTTTTATTACAACCATCAAACGTCTAGATATGCTATTTCAACTACATTTCCAAGACAGTCAATAAACGCAGGATTTAATTTTATTTACAACTTAGGAGGAAATTAATAAAAACATAAAAAATGAATATTCCGATAGATTTAAAGTACACTAAAGACCATGAATGGGTAAAGATTGATGGAGACACAGCTATTATAGGTATCACTGATTTTGCTCAAGGAGAATTAGGAGATATTGTATATGTAGATGTAGATACCTTAGACGAAACAGTAGATAAAGACGATGTTTTTGGTTCTGTAGAAGCGGTAAAAACAGTTTCAGATTTATTTATGCCTTTAAAGGGTGAAGTGGTTGCATTTAATGAAGGATTAGAAGACGATCCAGAAATTGTTAATAAAGACCCATATGTTGATGGATGGATTATTAAAATTACAATTGCAGATCAATCACAAATAGCAGACTTATTAGATGCTCAAGCATATCAAAGTATTATTGGAGGATAATGCTATATACATAGCTGTTTTTTTTACAATTTTAATAACCATTGGGAGTCTTGTAAAATCAGAGACAATAGCTTTAGAAATAGTATTAATTTCTGATAAAACATATCACTTCATAGCTTATTTTTTATTGATGCTTTCTTGGCTATATGTTTTTTTAAAAAAAAAGTCATTTACACAGCATGTAAAATATATTATTGTAGGTTGTATTGCTTTTGGCATCATTATTGAAATCTTACAAGGTATTACAACAACTTACAGAACATCTAGTTTTTTAGATGTTGTTGCAAATACCTTTGGAGTCGTATTTGCTTCTATAGTTTTTCATTTTTTTGAAAAAAAAATTAGACTATTTTAGTGTTAAACTTTGTAAATAAAATAATAATTTAGTTAAATTAGCCATCTATAAAAAACTTTCAGGAATGGAAATAAAGAAAAATCCAAAATCTAATTTAGAAAATTACAGCAAACTGTTTATGCAGTTAGGCCTTGTTTTAGCTCTTTTTGTTACCTATGTAGCAATAGAAAAAAAGACTTTTGATCGTCAGTTTGGTGATTTAGGAGATGTAAATATGAATGCAGATATGGAAGAAGAAATTCCAATCACAGAACGTATTGAACCTGAAATTCCAAAAACTCCTCCACCACCAACACCAGAAAAAATAGAGGTAGTTGAAGATGAAAAAGAAGTTGAAGAAACTGTTATAGAATCAACAGAAACTGATGAAACTGAAGCTGTTGAAGTTGAAGATATTATAGAGGAAGCAGAAGAAGAAGAAGTGATTGAAGATGTGCCTTTTACCATCATTGAGGATGTGCCAGTCTTTCCTGGTTGTAAAGGAAATAAAAAAGAACTAAAATCATGTTTCAACAAAAAAATGCAAAAGCATTTTGGAAGAAAGTTCAACGCAGATTTACCAAATGATTTAGGAATGTCTCCTGGAAAGAAAAGAATAATTATGCTTTTCAAAATTAACAAATTTGGAGATATAGTTGATATTAGAGCAAAAGCTCCACATCCTAAACTTCAAAAAGAAGCTATCCGAATTATTAAGTTACTTCCAAAGATGAAACCTGGAAGGCAAAGAGGAAAGGCAGTAGGTGTAAAATATACCTTACCAATGAGAATTGAGGTGGAATAACTTTACATACACAACTATAAATAAAAAATCCTAGTCGTTTGGCTGGGATTTATTATTTATAAGACATTCCTTATTTTAGGATTCCTCTAATTATATTTTCAATAATAAGTTGTATTTTAGATGTAAAATTTAATTATTTTTCTTGCACATGAAACCCTATTTTGCTCACGAAACTTCTGTTATAGACCACGATTGCACTATCGGAGAGGGAACTAATATTTGGCATTTTAGTCATATTATGTCTAATTGTGTTCTTGGGAAGAACTGTAATCTTGGACAGAATGTGGTGATCTCGCCAGAAGTAATTTTAGGAAATAATGTTAAAGTACAAAACAATGTTTCTGTTTACACTGGAGTTATATGTGAAGATGATGTTTTTTTAGGTCCTTCTATGGTTTTTACAAATATTATAAATCCAAGAAGTGCTATTAAAAGAAAAGATCAATATAAAAAAACATACGTTAAAAAAGGAGCCAGCATTGGTGCTAATGCAACCATTATTTGTGGAATCAATATCGGTGAGTATGCTCTCATTGGTGCTGGTTCTGTAGTTGTTAAAGATGTATTACCCTATGCTTTAGTTGTAGGAAACCCCTCTAGACAAATTGGTTGGATAAGTGAATACGGTCATAGACTTAATTTTAACGAATTAGGATTTGCTTTTTGTTCTGAGAGTAAAGAAGAATATCAATTAAAAGCTAATAGAGTTCAAAAAGTAGATTCTGCTTAATTAAATCAAATAAAAAAACCTCCTTTTGGAGGTTTTTTTTTGATTTAATGTAATAAGTATAGTTAATCAAACTCTTTAGAGAGATCAGCAGAATCATACCACTCCATGTAATGAGACAACTTTCCTTCTTCGTTGAATTGAAGAACTGCATACCATTTTAACATACTTTTTTTCCCGTTTGAAGCAAAATTTGAAGTCCATGTTCCATAAGCTCTCACATTTCCATCAGGCAAATTGTTCTCATCTAAGGCAGCAAAATATTGTGGATTTGTAAGTTTTTTGTTGTTGAAGTTCGTCATGAAACCACGAAATGCTTTTTCCCAATCAGCTTTTGGAAGAGAATCCATTCCTACTGCTGGTGGAGACCAAATAAAGTCATCACTCATGTATTTGTCTGAAAAGAATGCTGTAGAATCATTTTGCATAAATGCTTCAAGCCAAGCTTTTGTGGTTTCAGTATTTTTATTGAAAACACTCATTTTTGAAGTAACGTTAGATTGATTATTGTTTTGGCATCCAGTTAAAAGTGCAAAAGCAAAAGTACAGAATAATAGTTTTTTCATTTTGATAAGTTTTTAGTTCTCTAAATATACTAAATTTTTACAAACAATGGCAAACAGCAACTAATTATAAAGCTTTTAATCTCTTTATTTTACCAAGTAAATTTTGACTTTAAACGTAGGATTTTGTATTTTTACATAGATAAAATTTAAGTAATGAAACACATAATTATAGTTGTATTTGGGTTGTTATTTTTTGCGAGTTGCGGAAAAGAGAAAAAGGTAAATACTTCCCAGAAAGAAGTTAAGAAAACTAAAGTAACTGTTCCTAAAAAAGAAAAGACTACCAAAAAGGAATCAGCTGTAGTTGTGGATTCAGAAGGTGTTGCAAACGTGACTATAACTTCCAATGATGGAATGAGATTTGATGTAAGGAAAATTAAAGTAACTTCTGGACAGAAAGTAAAATTAACTTTAAATCATTCAGGTAAATTAGATAAAAAAATTATGGGTCATAATGTTGTTATTCTAAAGAGTGGAGTTAAAGCTTCTTCATTTGCAGTAAAAGCGGCTTCATCAAAAAGTAATGACTACATCCCTGAGGGAACTACTGATGTGATTGCTCACACTAAAATGATTGGAGGTGGAGAATCAACAATGATTGAGTTTATAGCCCCTGAAAAAGGAACCTACGATTATATTTGCAGTTTCCCTGGGCACTTTGCTATGATGAAAGGAAAATTAATTGTTGAATAAGTTTTTCAATTAATTTTTATAGTTCTAGTATTTGAATGTTTCTAAACTCTACCGGATGACTTTCGCTTTGAAGAGAAATGTACCCGTTAGTTAATGCCTCACTATCTTTAGCTTGAATATCTTTTGAGGCACTATCTAGATACTCTCCACCAATACTAGGTTTAGAATAGCTAATTGCAAGTTCACCATCTATAAAATGAGTTATTGAATTTCCATCAACTATAACCTCAGCTTCAATCCATTCTTCACCATAATATGTTTTGCTTTCAGCCATGATACAGTGTTTAGTAATCTTTTCTCCTTTCATTTCTACATGAGTTGCAGGAGTGCATAAATTACCCGATGGTCTTTGAACTCCATTTTTTACTCCTCCTAATAGTTGAAATTCTAGAGATAATGGGAATCCTTGATTTAAAAGCATAGTTTCTGGAGCCTGACTATGAATCATGATACCACTATTTTTTTCTGCCCAAGCCTGTCCTCCATTGACTTGCTCTCCCACAAATCTATACTCTAACTTTAATCTATAATTAGTAAATGGAGTTTTGTAAAATAAATGACCAAATTCATCTGTAAAATTGTCATATTGATCATAAGACACTTTTATACTTCCATTTTCAACTCTGAAAGTATTTAGATGATTATCATGTAATTCATAGCCATTGATTTTTACAATCCAATCGTCTAAGTTTTCTCCATTGAAAAGAGATTTCCATTTGTTGTCGGATTCAATTTTATTAGAAACATTTTTTTTACAATTAAAAAAAGAACTTAATACAAGTACAATAATTAATATGTTAAAAAAAGATTTCATTCTTTTAAAGTGAATATGATTTGCCTCCAGTTAATTCTTGCAAGTCTCCACAGTAGTAAGCTGTTGGGATTGGGTCATAGGCTAGTATATTTTCTCCCACTTCTTCTGAGTGTTTGTATGCGTAAATAGTCATCCATTTTAACTGATTTAAAAATTCAGATGATGTCATCCCTAATGCCTCTGGATTTTCCTCCCGTTCTGGGTCTATCTCCTTACTTAAAAACATGTGATCATCTAACAAGGCTTTATATTGTTCTTGTGTAACATCATCTAAATTAAATTCAGAATCTGGCTTTAAAAGAGTAATTATTTTATTAAAAGCAGCTCTAGTTATTTCTTGATCCTTGACTTTCAAAACTTCAAGAATATAGTTATCAATAAATTGAGGGACACCTACTTCTGTTGCAGCTGGAGTAGTGGCTGTTTTTGGTATGATGATATCCACTAAGTTTGTTACTACTACTTTTTCATCAGAAGTTAGATAGTTTGGTATCCATGTTTCAGTATTACTTGTACAACTTTGCAACATGCTAAAAATACTTGGTGAAATAGCGGCAAAACCAGCAGCAAGTCCTATATTTTTTAATGCGTCTCTTCGTTTCATATATCTATCTATTAAGCGTTCTTTTTTAAGTTTTTAGCAGCATGATTTGCTGCTCTGGCTGTAAAAGCCATATATGTTAATGAAGGGTTTTGACAACCTGAAGAGGTCATGAAAGCTCCATCTGTTACATATACATTGGTGCAGGCGTGAATTTGATTGTATTTGTTTAAAACAGATGTTTTTGGATCTCTACCCATTCTAGCAGTTCCCATTTCATGAATACCTAAGCCCATAGCTCTTGATGATTCATGATCATACCCTTTTACATTTTTATAACCTGCGGCTTTTAACATTTCAATAGCTTGCTCTTGCATATCTACTCTCATTTTCATTTCATTTTCACCAAAATCTGCATCAAAAGTTACAGTAGGAAGACCCCATTCATCTTTTTTGCTGTAGTCAAGGAATAATTTATTGCTATGATCAGGTAAAGTCTCTCCAAAGGCCAATAAATTTACATTCCATTGCCCAGGTTTTAAAATTGCTTCAGATAACTTTGGTCCATATTTTAATTCAGCAACTAATTCTGAGGCATCACTTCTACTGGCTCCACCCTGATAACCATAGCCTCTAATGAAATTTTTCATTTTTGTTTTCTTATCAACATTCCTAAATCTAGGGATATAAATACCATTTGGTCTTCTTCCTTTTACATATTTGTCATCATACCCCTCAGCTACTGCCGAAGCTCCAACTTGAAAATGATGATCCATAATATTATGTCCTATTTCACCACTATCATTTCCTAAACCATTTGGAAATCTTTCAGACTTTGATTGTAGTAAAATTGAGGCTGAGGCAATAGCTGATGCACATAAAAAGATAACCTTTGCATTAAAAACATAGCTTTCTTTAGTCTCTGCGTCTATTACACGAACGCCTGTAGCTTGTTTTGTAACATCATCATAGATAACCTCATGAACAATAGAATTTGGTCGTAATGTCATATTTCCAGTAACCTCTGCTGCTGGAAGAGTTGAAGAGTTGCTGCTAAAATAGGCGCCATAAGGACAACCTCTCATACACCTACTTCTGTATTGACAAGTACCTCTGCCCAAACCTTCTTTTGTACCTTCTGTAATGTGAGCTGTTCTTCCGATCGTTAACAATCTATTATCATCAAATTTTTCTGAAATTTTATCTTGTAAATGTTCTTCAACACAATTTAACTCCATTGGTTTAAGAAGTTTCTGATCTGGAAAATGTTTTAGCCCTAAATTCTGTCCACTAACACCAATATATTCTTCAACTTTATCATACCAAGGTTCTATTTCTTTGTAGCGGACAGGCCAATCAACAGCAATGCCATCTTTTTTATTAGCTTCAAAGTCTAAATCACTTAATCTATAACTTTGTCTTCCCCACATTAAAGACCTTCCTCCAACATGATATCCTCTCATCCAATCAAATCTTCTTTCTTCATTATATGGATGCTTTACGTCGTCAACAAAAAAATGTTCTCTTGCTGGTTGTGTTGTGTAGCCAGTTCGGTTTTGTTTAGGCTTCCTATCTATTATTTCTTGTGTAGTCTTTCCACCATTTGGCAAATCCCAAGGATCAAGGTGTGCAGTGGTGTAGTCCTCTATATGCTTTACCATTCTACCTCTTTCTAGGACAAGTGTTTTAAGGCCTTGTTCACAAAGTTCTTTTGCTGCCCATCCACCAGAAATTCCAGTACCTACTACAATAGCATCAAATTGTATATCCTCTATTTTTTCCTTGTTATTGTTCATTTATTAAAATTTTTGAGAAGTTTAATTACAAAATTCTGAATTTTATACCTATAAAATTACACATTTCTAAGCCAAATTAATTAATTTGCGTTTTTTTTATGTTCAAAATTTTTCAGTGAAAATAAATATACAAAATATATCTCCTTTTAAAGAAAACGGTGTAGAGTATCATGCAGATACTTGTATACCATTAGTTGAGGCTGTTGGTAGGAAAAAACTAAAATTTAATGCTTTAGCAAGGCACACTTACCCTGGGAATAGACTAACAGAAGACACTATTGGTCTAAATAGTATTGGGTACTGGGATGCAAATGAGCCTCAAGATTGGGGGCTAGACTGGCATAGAAACGAAGGCATAGAAATTCATTTTTTAGAATCTGGCTCTATGCCGTATTCTCAAGAAAATCAAACATTAGAATTGCTTCCTAATAATTTAACTGTTACAAGGCCCTGGGAGGTTCATAAGGTGGGAGGTCCTGTTATTGGTATGGGAAAATTCTATTGGATCATTCTAGACTTAAATGTTCGTAGACCTCACCAAAATTGGTCATGGCCAGATTGGATAATTTTAGCACCAAAAGATTTAGAAAAACTAACAAATATTTTACGTCAGAATGAAAAATTTTGTTG
Source organism: Flavobacterium sp. (assembly GCA_015665265.1). GTDB lineage: Bacteria > Bacteroidota > Bacteroidia > Flavobacteriales > Flavobacteriaceae > Polaribacter. The sequence goes on along the minus strand of JADFAM010000096.1, from coordinate 5,999 downwards.
GAAGGCAGATAAACGGATTTTGGATTGTTTTCAGCGCATTGGGAAAGCTGTAGATTCTGATAATCAAGGCAGTAATGCTTCAAAAATCCGATTATTGGTTAATAACTTATTGTTGTTTATTCTAGATTTAGTTGCGGTAGAAGAGGTTCAATTAGATGAAAAGTTAATGGATAGCTCAAGGAGTGTTCAGCTATTTTTAAAAGAGTTAAATGTTAATTTATCTGAGAATTGGACCGTAGAAAAGATGGCAAAATCTTCAGGAGTTGGTTTAACTCGTTTCACATTTCATTGTAGGCAACTAACAAATTTGACACCAATGAAATATTTGATGCTAAAGCGCTTAGAAATGTCTAAACAACTATTACTTGAACATCCAGAAATGAATATTTCAGATGTTGCATATCAATGTGGTTTTTCAACAAGTCAATATTTTGCTACCATGTTTAAAAAACAAGAAAAATGTACTCCTGTAGCCTATCGAAAAAAATCAATCAGTAGCGTTTAAATTTGTTTAAAATTTTTCACTGAATAATTGTACACATAATTTTGAGTATGATGTTATACTTTGAGCATCCTAAAATGACACAAATTATATAAATAACATGAATTCAATTAGTATCTCAAAATCAATTTTTATTGTACTATTTATTATAGGTGTTTCAACATCCAGTTGTAAGACTGGTAAAAAAAAGCAAACAATTCCCTCAGAAAAAGTACATTCTAATGAAGGAGCCTTTTTTAAGTTATCACTTGCTCAATGGTCACTTCACAGATATGTTGAAGAAAAAAAGAACTCACCTTTTCATTTTGCATCACAAGCAAAAGAAATGGGTTTTGAAGGGTTAGAGTATGTAAGTCAGCTTTATAAATATGAAATTGAAGAATTAGGGTTTGATGTTGTAATAGATTCATTAAATAAAATTAGTAAAAAAGAATCTATGCAAAATATTCTGATTATGGTCGATGATGAAGGAGATTTGGCTGATCCTGATGAAAATAAGAGAAACCAAGCAGTAGAAAATCATAAAAAATGGGTTGATGCTGCTTCAAAATTAGGATGTTATTCAATCCGTGTAAATACTTTTGGTACAAATGATCCAGAAATTTGGAAAACTACTGTTGTGGATGGGTTAAGAAAGTTGTCTGAATATGCTGCAACAAAAAATATCAATGTACTTTGTGAAAACCATGGATGGTTGTCATCTAATCCTGTCGAGTTGATGGCTGCAATTAAAGCTGTAAATATGGAAAATTGTGGAACGCTGCCTGATTTTGGTAATTGGTGTGTGAGAAGAAAAGATGCAAATGAAAATTGGGGAGATTGTGCTGAAGTTTATCCAGATAAATATGAAGGAACAAAAATGATGATGACTGCAGCTATGGCTGTAAGTGCTAAATCGTATGATTTTGATGAGGCTGGTAATGAAACTACCATTGATTATGTAAAAATGTTACAAATAGTTAAAGATGCTAAATATACAGGTTTTATTGGAGTAGAATACGAAGGAGAAAGGCTAAATGAGAGAGATGGAATTATAGCTACACGAGATTTGTTGGTAAAATCAGCAAGTAATTTGGAATAATAAAAAACTAGATAATAACACCATAAAATCATTTAATTATGAAAAAATCAATCCAATTTCAACTCTCCTTTATGATGTTTCTCGAATTCTTTATTTGGGGAGGATGGTGGGTTACACTGGGGATATATCTACCCAATACTTTGAAAGCTACCGGTGGAGAAATTGCAATGGCTTATTCAACTCAATCTTGGGGTGCAATCATAGCTCCTTTTATTATTGGCTTGATAGCAGATCGTTTTTTTAATGCTGAAAAAATTCTTGGAGTTCTTCATATTATAGGAGCTGTTTTAATGTATTTAATGTATCAAGCTACTGAATTTTCAGTTTTTTATCCCTACGTTTTAGGGTATATGATTGCTTATATGCCAACATTAGCTTTGGTTAATTCTGTCTCATTTAATCAAATGTCTGATCCAGCAAAACAATTTCCAAAAATAAGAGTATGGGGTACAGTTGGCTGGATTTTGGTTGGATTTTTATTTATTAGTTTAATTTTTAATTGGGATTCTGCCGAAAATATTGCTAATGGAGCATTAAAGAATACTTTTTTAATGACAGCTATAGTTTCTGCAATTTTGGGTATTTTTAGTTTTACATTACCAAGTACACCACCCTCTGTAAATAAAAACGAAAAAGTAACTATTTCAGATATTCTTGGGCTAGACGCATTAAAATTATTGAAAGACCGAAATTTTTTAGTTTTCTTTTTGTCATCAGTCTTAATATGTGTGCCTCTTGCATTTTATTATCAGCATGCTGGACAGTTTTTAGGAGAAATAGGAGCGTCATTATCGTTATCTAATCTAGAAATAGGTCCCGCTGGATTAATGACACTAGGTCAAATTTCTGAGGTTGGATTTATGTTATTACTTCCTTTTTTCTTTAAAAAATACGGATTTAAAAAAACCATTCTATTTGGAATGTTAGCTTGGGGAATTCGATATACATTATTTGCTTATGGTAACAATGGTGATTTATTCTTTATGCTAATTACTGGAATAGCTTTGCATGGAATTTGTTATGATTTCTTTTTTGTATCTGGTCAAATATATACAGACGCCAAAGCTGGAGAAAAAGTTAAAAGTGCTGCTCAAGGTTTAATTACATTAGCTACTTATGGTGTCGGAATGCTTGCAGGATTTTGGATTGCAGGAAAAATTGTAGATCAAAACTTGACAGCTGACGGCTCTCATAGTTGGCAGGAAATTTGGATTTTCCCAGCAGTATTTGCAATAGTGGTGATGGTCATTTTTGCACTATTATTTAAAAACGAAAAAGTAGAATACAAATCATAAAAAAGTAATGAGTAGTTCTAAAATAAGACTAGGTATACTTGGTGGTGGTGGTAATTCTTTGATTGGGGTTTTACACCGAATAGCTTCTTCTATGTTTGATAAATATCAAATTGTTGGAGGGGTCTTTAATCCTATTTGGGATGAGAACATTGATTTTGCCAATAAAATAGGGTTGCCAGAAGATAGAATTTATATAGATTTTGAAACACTAATTGAGCAAGAGCTTCTTCTACCTAAAGATCAGCGAATGCAAGTGATTTCTGTTTTAACACCTAATTTTTTGCATTTTCCAATGGCTAAAAAATTGTTGGAAAATGGGTTTCATGTCATTTGCGAAAAACCTTTAACCACTTCCTATAAGGAAGCTCAAGAGTTATACACTATCTCACTAGATAAGAAAACTATTTTTGCAGTAACCTACACTTACACTGGGTATCCTATGATACGTCAAATGCGTGAAATGGTTAAAAGTGGTGCTATAGGAAAGGTTCAAAAAATTGATGCCCAGTATTACCAAGGTTGGATTAATCCGATTATACATGATGTGGAAAAAAGAAAAACAACTTGGCGATTAAATCCCGATAAATCAGGGATAAGCTGTTGTATTGGAGATATTGGAACTCACGCTTTTGACATGCTAGAATATGTTTCAGGAGTAAAAATTGAAAACATTTTAGCAGACTTAAATCACGTATACGATGACAACCCAATGGACGTAGATGGTACTATTTTGTTAAGATGTTCTAATAATGTTAAAGGAGTTATTTGTGCAAGCCAAATTGCTACCGGAGAGGAAAATAGTTTTGTTGTAAAAATATATGGAGATAAAGCAGGGCTTAAATGGGAGCAAGAAAACCCAAATTATCTATATTTAATGGAAGAAGGTAAGCCGTTACAAGTATTAAAACCTGGACATGAATATAATAGCAAACTATCTCTAGATGGAACAAAATTACCTCCAGGACATCCAGAAGGAATTTTTGATGCCATGGGTAACATATACAAAGGGGTGGCTAGAGCTATATCTAATGAGCCATACAACATCGGTGAGTTTCCAACTATTATTGATGGTGTAAGAGGGATGAGTTTTATCGAAAAAGCAGTCTCGTCACACAAAAAAGGAAATAGTTGGATTGCTATTGATGAAAACTATACTTTATAACGTTTAAATTTCTAACAAAAAACATGAAAACTATTAAAGGACCAGCTGTTTTTTTAGCACAATTTATGGATGATAAATCACCATTTAATTCGTTAGAGGGGTTGTGTAAATGGGCTAAAGAACTTGGATATATTGGCATTCAAATACCGACACTAGACAAGAGTATTATTGATCTAGATATCGCATCAGAAAGTCAAACATATTGTGATGAATTTAAGGGGAAAATAAATTCTTTTGGTTTAGAAATAACAGAATTATCAACTCATATCCAAGGGCAGTTAGTGGCGGTTCACTCTGCTCATGATTTGATGTTTGACGTATTTGTTCCAAAAGAGCTACAAGGAAAACCTAAGAAAAGAACGGAATGGGCTATTGATCAAATGAAAAAAGCTGCTATGGTTAGTAGACGATTAGGGTTAAAAACACATGCTACTTTTTCAGGTTCTTTATTGTGGCCTATGGTTCATCCTTGGCCGCAGCAACCTAATGGACTTGTAGAAACAGGGTTTAAAGAATTGGCAACAAGATGGCTGCCAATTTTAGATACATTTGACAGTCAAGGAGTAGATGTTTGTTATGAAGTGCATCCTGTTGAGGATATTCATGATGGAGATACTTTTGAAAGATTCCTTAAAGCAACAGGGAATCACAAAAGAGTTAATATTTTATATGATCCATCTCATTTCGTTTTGCAACAATTAGATTATTTAAAATATATAGATCACTACCACCAATTCATAAAAGCTTTTCATGTGAAAGATGCAGAGTTTAACCCTAGTGGAAAAAAAGGAACTTTTGGAGGATATAATGATTGGAAAAATAGAGCCGGAAGATATAGGTCTCCAGGAGACGGTCAAGTAGATTTTAAACAAGTGTTTTCTAAACTAACTGAATATGGCTGTGATGTTTGGGCAGTTTTAGAATGGGAATGTGTGATAAAAAGTCCTCAACAAGGCGCCATTGAAGGTGTAGACTTTATAAAAAATCATATTATTGAAACTACCTCAAAAAGATTTGATGATTTTGCAGGAGGTGATGGAGATAAAGATGAGAATCAATTACGAAAAATATTAGGAATTTAATAGATGTAAACATGGTAAGAATAATAATAATTTTTAGTTTGTGCTTATTTGTAGGATGCAACCAAGCAGAGAAAAAAATAAAAAACAACGAAGTAAATCAACAGATTGCATCATCAAATCCATCTGAGAATACCAATGATTGGACAATTTTGTTTGATGGGAGTTCTTTTGATCATTGGAGAGGGTATTTGTCGGATGAAATGTTTCCAGAATGGGCTATTGTAGATAGTGCAATGGTTTTTACACCAGGAAAAGAAGAAGGGAAGAATATCATTTCAAGAAAAAAATACACAAACTTTATTTTATCATTGGAATGGAAAATATCCGAAGTAGGCAATAGTGGTATTTTTTGGGGAGTTTATGAAGATAAAAGATTTTCTGAAGCCTACATGACTGGTCCAGAAATTCAGGTTTTAGATAATGAAAGACATCCAGACTCTTTTGTTGGTAACGGAATTCATAAAGCAGGATCTTTATATGATATGATAGGGTATCCTGATGAGCATATAAATCCTGCTGGAAAATGGAATAAATGTGTGTTAGAGATCGATCATAAAAAAAACATCGGAACGGTTACTATGAACGGGAAAGTAAGTATTTCATTTCCTTTATCAGGAGAAAAATGGGATACTATGGTTTCCAATTCAAAGTTCAAAGATTGGGAAGGTTTTGGAAAATATCCTTCTGGGCACATTGGGCTTCAAGATCACAGCGACAAGGTTTGGTTTAGGAACATAAAAATTAAAGAAATTTAAAAAAACTAAAATTAACAGTAACAAAAATTAACAGCTAAGTTTTTTTAAATCAGCAAGTTAGAAATTTAATTAGTTGTAGGGTTAATTAGGTAATAAAAACGAAAACGTTTTCGTTTTTTTTA